>JAWONR010000086.1:0-5658 GCA_033865115.1 Candidatus Persebacter sydneyensis
TCAATCTGTTTTTCGTCCAATGTCTCCCACTCCAACAATGACTTTGTCATCATCTCCACTTTGTCGCGATTGTCTTCCAACAATCCACGCGCACGCGCGTATTGCTCGTCTATAATTGAACGAATCTCTGAGTCCACTTTTTGCATCGTGGTCTCCGAAACCTGTTTGTGTGTGGTCACTGAACGACCCAAAAACACTTCGCCCTCTTCTTCGCCATAAACCATCGTTCCCATGGTTTTACTCATGCCCCACTGCGTCACCATGCGCCGCGCCATGGTGGTCGCGCGCTCAAAGTCATTGGACGCGCCGGTTGTCATTTGTTCCATAAACAACTCTTCGGCAATGCGTCCCGCAAGTAAAACACAAATGGTGCTGAGAATCTGACGATGCGTCATGTTGTAACGGTCTTCGGCGGGGAGCTGCATGGTCACGCCCAATGCCCGTCCGCGCGGAATGATGGTCACTTTATGCACCGGGTCGGTGTCGGGCAACAAACGCGCCACAATGGCATGTCCGGATTCGTGATATGCCGTGTTTTTGCGCTCTTTTTCCGGCATCACAATTGACCTGCGCTCCGCGCCCATGATGATTTTCTCTTTGGCGAATTCAAAATCATGCATGCGCACCGTCTTGCGCTTGCCGCGTCCCGCACATAATGCGGCTTCATTAACCAAATTTGCCAAATCAGCACCCGAAAATCCGGGTGTGCCGCGGGCAATGACTTTTGCGTCTATGCCGGGTCCGGCGGAAATCTTGCGCATGTGCACTTTTAGAATCTCTTCACGACCGCGAATGTCGGGCAACGGCACCACCACTTGTCGGTCAAAACGCCCCGGACGCAAAAGCGCCGGGTCTAAAACATCCGGGCGGTTTGTCGCCGCAATGACAATTACGCCGGTGTTTTCTTCAAAACCGTCCATCTCCACCAATAACTGATTAAGCGTTTGTTCGCGTTCATCATTGCCGCCGCCAAGTCCTGTCCCGCGCTGACGTCCCACCGCGTCTATTTCATCAATAAATACAATGCACGGCGCGCTCTTTTTTGCCTGCTCAAACATGTCACGCACTCGAGAAGCACCGACTCCGACAAACATCTCAACAAAATCAGAACCGGATATGGAAAAGAACGGCGCTTTTGCCTCTCCGGCAATGGCGCGCGCCAATAATGTCTTGCCCGTGCCGGGATTGCCCACCATTAAAACCCCACGTGGGATTTTGGCGCCCAACTTGCGAAATCTCGCCGGGCGACTTAAAAACTCCACTAATTCAGTGACTTCTTCTTTTGCCTCTTCACAACCGGCGACGTCTTCAAAAGTGATGTGATTGTCTTTTTCACCCAACATCCGCGCCTTGCTTTTGCCAAAAGAAAACGCGCCGCCGCGTCCTCCGCCCTGCATCCGCTGCATGAAAAATATCCATACGCCTATCAGTAACAACATCGGAAACCACGAAATAAACAATGTCGTCAGTAAACCACGCTCGTTTTCCGCTTCGGCGGCGACTTCCACTCCCGCGCGGCGTAAGTCCGAAACCATGAATACATCGGACGGCGCATGAGAAACAATAACCTCGTTGGACGATGTCAGACCGCGCAACTTCGTGCCGTCTATCTGAACGCGCAAAAACATGCCCTCTTCGGCTCGGCGCATAAATTCGGAATAGGGAATGTCAGCGTTGCTGGCGTCTCCCCGTAACTGTCCAAACAAATACACCGCCCCGAAAAAGAGCAGCGACCATAAAACAAAATTCTTCACCATTGGTGGCATACCTCTATTGTATCACTTTTTGGCGCGTTTTGCAAGAATATATACCTCGCGACTGCTCCGCCGTGTCGCCTCCGGACGAAAAATCCGCGACTCGACAAAATTAACCGCCAAATATCCCCGTACTTCCGCAAACGACGCCCCCTGAAACACCTTCATCAATATCCGACCCCCGGACGGCAAAAATGACTCCGCAAACTCCACCGCCGCGCGCGCCAAATCCGCCGCCCGCGCCTGGTCAGATACCGCAATTCCGCTCAAATTCGGCGACATGTCCGATAACACCACATCCGCGCGTCCGCCTAAAATCTCCGATAATGCACTCATTGTCTCCGACTCCAAAAAATCACCCTGTACAAAATTAACGCCTTTAAGCGGACTCATCGGCAAAATGTCCGCCCCCGCCACAATTCCACTCTTTCCAACCCGCCCCGCAGACACCTGTGACCAGCCGCCCGGAGCACAGCCCAAATCCGCCACCCGCGCGCCGGTAAAGAATAACTTTGCAGAGTCATCAATTTCCATCAATTTATATGCCGCCCGTGAACGAAATCCCTCCGCTCTGGACGCGCGAACCGCCCGGTCACGCTCCCACGTCCGTCGCCATTCGGCGGATTTTGCGGCACGACGAGACATGACAATTAACGGCGAATAGTCACCGCAAAATTACGTCCTTCGCGCCAGATATAAAATATCTCCGCATTTTTGCGATTTTCTTCCAGCGCTTCCGACATGTCGCGGCGATTGTGAATCGGACGACGGCGCTCATTAACCAACATGTGAGTGATGATGTCGCCCGGGCGAATGTTGCGAATGTCGTCCGGCGCGTCGCCGTCCAACCGCACTTCGCGGACAATCACGCCGAATTTGAGTCCGGTGCGGCGTTTAATCTCATCGTTAATGTCTTCAACTTTCAACCCCAAAATCAACGCGGTTTCGCCGTCCAGTGACTTAAGTTCGGCTTCCAACTCCAACATTTCGCCGTCCCGCCACACTGAAATGGTTATCAGTTCACCCGGCGTTAAATCGGCGATAATCCGCGGCAAACTGTTGGCGTCAATTGTGCCCTGGTTAATCCGCAAAATAATGTCGCCGTTTTGCACTCCCGCATCTTCCGCCGGACTGCCTTCTATCACTTGATTTATCAACACGCCGCCTCGGTCGGACGACCCATAACCGGACAATCCATAAGCCTCCGCCACCGGCTCGGTCAACGGACTAAAATATACGCCCAACCAACCCCGGCGAATCTCGCCGTCCGTGCGCAAACGCGCCTGAATATTCATCGCAACATTAATCGGAATCGCAAATGACGCGCCGACAAACGCCTGCACCGGGGAAACAATCTGTGAATTAATGCCAATAACATTTCCCTCCAAATCCATCAACGGTCCGCCTGAATTGCCCGGATTAACCGCCGCGTCTGTTTGGATAAACGGCACATAACGGTCACTCGGCAGTTGTCGCTGCAACGCGCTGATAATCCCCGCCGTCACCGACTGGTCAAGTCCGTAAGGCGAGCCGACCGCCGCCACCCACTGTCCGACTTTCACATTGTCCGAATCACCGATTTGAACAATCGGCAACGGCGTTTCCGATTCAATCTTTAACAATGCGATGTCGGTATGCGGGTCGCGTCCGACAACTTCCGCCACATATTCCGTGCCGTCTTTTAATATGACCGCGATGCGAGTCATGTGTTCAACAACATGCGCGTTGGTCAGCACATAACCTTCCGAGTCAATAATAAAACCCGAACCCTGTGTTTGTTGCGGACGATTGCGGCGCTCGAACAACTCGGGCGGGAAAGGAAAGATAAAATCACGCGGACGACGGGGATTGGCGCGTTGCTGCCCGTTGTTGTTGGAAGAAGCCCGCACACTCACCACCGCTCCGGTGGCTTCCGCCGCGAGTTTTGTGAAATCGGGCAACTGCGCCCGCGCCGGCATCAACAATGCCGCCGACAACACCATCATTAAAAACCGCGCCGTGATTCCTTTGTTCATGTCGTTTCGCCCCCGATTCATTGAATTCATCATTATATCACGCTCCGTCCGCGCAATCACAACACATAACGCGCGCGTCCGCGGTCTTCGGCGGCGGACGCGAGACGTTTATTAACCATCTCCTCATCCACCACGACCGTTTGTCCGCCCATGTCGTCCGCTATAAAAGAAACCTCCTCCAACAAGTTTTCCAACATCGTATACAACCGTCTGGCGCCGATGTTTTCGCCTTCTTCATTAACCCGCCACGCCATTTCAGCGAGACATTTCACGCCCCCGGAGGTGAACTCCAACTTCACCTGTTCGGCGGCAAAAAGCGCCTCGTATTGTCGCGTCAGACATGAATCAGTGCCGTCCAAAATCTTGCGAAACTCGGCTACCGACAACGGTGACAACTCCACACGCAACGGAAACCGTCCTTGCAGCTCCGGAATCAAATCGGAGGGACTCGCATAATGAAATGCGCCGCTCGCAATAAACAAAACATGGTCGGTGTGCACGTTGCCAAACCGAGTTGATACCGTCGTCCCCTCCACCAGCGGCAGCAAATCACGCTGTACGCCGTGGCGCGACACATCGCGTTCGTCCCGCACGCCGGCGATTTTGTCTATCTCGTCTATGAAAACAATGCCGTTGTTTTCCACGCATTCAATGGCGGCGTCTTTGACTTCGTTCATATCCACCAATTGTTCGGTTTCTTCGTCTATGAGCATGTCATAAGCCGCGCCAACCGACATGCGGCGTTTTTTGCGGCGTTCGCGTCCGATTGATTGAATCATTTGTTGAAACTGCGCCGCCATTTCCTCCATGCCCGGCGGCAGTTGCATCTCCATCATCTGAAAAGGACTGATCTCTATTTCAATGTCCTTGTCATCCAAGTCGCCGTTGCGGAGTTTCTGCCTCATTTTGTCGCGAGTCGCATCACTGGCTTCGTCTCCGGGCAAAAGCGCGGTGAGTATCCGGTCTTCGGCGCGGTCTTCGGCGCGTTCTCGGACTTCTTCGGCGCATTCGGCTCGCATGTCGTCCACCGCCATTTCGGTCAAGTCGCGAATGATGGAGTCAACATCGCGTCCGACATAACCGACTTCGGTAAATTTAGTCGCTTCGACTTTAATAAACGGCGCGCCGGTCAATCTCGCCAATCGCCGGGAGATTTCGGTTTTACCGACTCCGGTCGGACCTATCATCAGGATGTTTTTCGGCGCGATTTCCTCCCGCAACGGAGACGGCACCTGCATTCTCCGCCAGCGACTTCGCAACGCGAGGGCAACGGAGCGTTTTGCGGCGTCTTGTCCGACAATATGTCGGTCAAGTTCGCGTGCAATACGGCGCGGCGTGAGGTCTTCCGGCGTCAGTGTTTTTTCGCCCATTGTTTATTCCGGGTTAATCTCTTCCAACACCAGTGAGTCATTGGTATAAACGCACATATTCCCGGCGATAGTCATTGCTTTTTTGACAATCTCGGAGGGCGGCAACTCGGTGGATTCGGCCAACGCTCTTGCGGCGGCTTCGGCATAACCGGCGCCGCTGCCAATGGCGGCGATGCCGTTTTCCGGAGACAACACATCACCGAGTCCGGACAACACCAACAATTCATCGGCGTCTGCAATCATTAACATCGCTTCCAAGCGTCTCAAAACACGGTCGGTTCGCCAGTCACGAGCCAAATCCTCCGCCGCCCGAAACAATTTGCCGTGGTGTGACTCCAACCGCTTTTCAAAACGTTCCAAGAGCGTAAAAGCATCGGCGGTCGCGCCGGCGAATCCCGCCAACACTTGTCCCCCGGCGAGTCGGCGGACTTTGCGAGCCGTGGACTTAATGACGGTATCGCCCAGTGTCACTTGTCCATCGCCGCCCATGGCGGTTTTACCGCCGCGCCGAACACAAAG
>JAWONR010000087.1:0-5069 GCA_033865115.1 Candidatus Persebacter sydneyensis
GGCGGCACGGGTTTAGACGGCGCGGGAGTTGGTGTTGATGGCGATGTTTGGGGCGGTTTTTCGCTCATGAGTCAATTATAAACCGCTCATGCGGATAAACGGACTGCAAAACGGCGGTTTTGCGGGAATTACTCGTCATTCCGACAAGAGACGGGCAATATTCGCCGCCATTTCATCAGCAGCGGGAGGTGCAACAATCGGGCGATGATAACCCATGGATTTGGCGGCGGCGGCAATATTGGGATGAATCACAAACAACGGCAACCGCAATAACCAGTCATTATCAGGCAAAACCATGGCAAGCATGTGAGCGGCGGTGTCTCCGCTATACGCGACCGCGGCGGATAATTCTCCCGAATTGCCGGATGTTATTAATTCCGCATTCGGCAAAGCGGGCAACCGACAATAAGCGGCGACTTTCCAAACATTCGCGCCGCGTTTTTGTAATGCCTCACATAACGGAGACGACAAACCGCCGCCGTCTTCATTAACGCCGCCGACAACGGCAATTGTTTGTCCTTTTACTTCCTGCAATGATGACAAACGCAACAATGATTCACTGTCGCCCTCGCCTGTTCCGACATTGTTAAAGGCGGGAAGTGTTGACAACGCCGCCGAAGTCGCCGCGCCAACGGCAAACGCCGACAATGGCGCGCCGGCGGTTGTCATTTTGCGACACCGGCGAACGGCTTCTTCACTGACAAAAATTGCCATGTCTGCATGTTGCCGGCGCGATAAAAACATGTCCAGCGCATCTTTGTCTTCAACTTCAACAATTCGCATGGCGGGATGAACAACCGGCGTGATGTTTAAACTCCGCAACTCCCGCGCAAGTGAAACGGCGCGCCGTCTCGGACGACTAATCCAAACCTTGCTCATGATTTGTTCATGCGCACACGGCACGGGCGGCGGCGATGGCGGCTCGTTTTGCGCCTTTTATGCTGTAAGAATCACAAACAATGGTTTGACGAAAGTGTCCGTCTCCGGCATAAAACGCCTGCAACTGAATTTGTCCGTCTTTTTTGTTGTCCAAAGTCTTCATCGCAAATGCGCCCAGCGGCGTATGACAATCACCTCCGATTTGACGCGCAAACTCACCTTCCGCCGCATAACGCATTTCCGCCGCCTTGTTCAACAATGTCGCACGAGTCTTAACAAAAACATCGTCTTTCAACTTCTTCTCCAAACATTCCACCGCCAACATGCCCTGCCCCGGCGCGGGAATGAAAGTTTTAGATGGAAGTTGTAAAACATGTTCGCCGGTGGTTAATGTTTCACCGTCAATTAAATTCAACCGCCGCAAACCGGCGGCGGCTAAAATTAACACATCGCATGCGCCGTCATGCATCTTTTTCAAACGTGTTTGGATGTTGCCGCGCATGGCGACAACTTCAACCTCGGGAAAGTATTCATGCAACAACGCCTCGCGTCTCGGACTGCATGTGCCGACTTTCGCCCCCGCCGGAAGTTTGTTGAACGACAAACGACTCTTGGAAATAAAAACATCACACGGCTCCTCGGGAAAACAAACGTTGAGTAATGCAATGTCCGATGGACGTTGTGCCGGCAAATCCTTTAAAGAATGCACGGCGACATCCGCCGAACCGTCATATAACGCCTGTCGCAACGCGCCGGCGAACAACTCTTTTCCGCCAATGTCGGCAAGCGGTTGTGAAGTCTCATCACCGGCGGAGGTTGTTTTACGAATCTCACATGTCACTCCAACATGCTCCAACGCGGCGACAACAATGCCCGTTTGCGACAATGCCAACGGGCTTTTGCGAGAGACGACCGTCAGCCGGGACATGTGAGATTTGCGCTCCTTAACGTGAGATTTGCGCTCCTTATTAACATGTGAAGTTTGCGCTCCTTAATTACCGGTCCAACCAAAGTGCGGCGGCGGCAACAACGGCGACAACGGCAAAAATCCGCCAACGACGAACGGCGGCTTTTGTCCGGCGAAGAGAGTCATCTGTCGGACGGCGCGAGTGTTCACGCATCACAATCCGAGCGGTGCGCGGTAATTCATTGATAATCGCCAGCCAATCCGGTGTCTGGCGACGCAACATCTTCACCGCGCGGCGAACACTGTATTGACGACGAGCCCATGACTCCAAAAACGGTTTGGCGGTCTCCCATAAGTTAATGTCCGGGTCTAATTTGCGTCCCATGCCCTCCACATTAAACAGGGTCTTTTGCAACAATAATAATTGAGGTTGCAGCTCCAACTCATAACGCCGCGCCACTTGAAACATTTGCAACAACAAACGCCCGAAAGAGATCTCCTTTAACGGACGCGCAAACACCGGCTCGCATACGGCGCGAATGTCGCTTTCAAACAAATCCACCGGCGTGCCGGGCGGCGTCCAACCGGCGTCAACATGCATTTGCGCCACGCCGCGATAATCACGATTGAAAAACGCAATGAAGTTGCGCGCCAAATACTCCTTGTCAAAGTCATTCAAACTGCCGACAATGCCGTAGTCCAAAAGTACGAATCTTCCCTTTTCATCGACATGAACATTGCCCGGATGCATGTCGGCATGAAACAAACTGTCGCGAAAGACCTGTGTGAAAAACAAATCAATGCCGTTTTTCGCAAGCGCGGACAAATCCACGCCCAACTCTTGAAGTGCTTCAATGTCTGAAATGGGAGTCGCCGGCAGATACTCCATCACCATCACCGAATCACGACAGTGTTTCCAATAAACCTGCGGGACAATTATCAACGGTGAGCTTTCCAAATTACGTCCAATTTGAGCGCAATTAGCGGCTTCTCTTAAAAGACGAGTTTCATTGTCAAGATGACGGGCAAACTCATCAACCACCGCATGCGGATGCAGTCTCTTGGCGTCTTTTAACGTACAACACAACACCGAGGCAAATCCCTCCATCAAACGCAAATCACGGCGAATTCTCGCCAACACTCCCGGACGCAATATCTTCACCGCCACCTCTCGTCCGTCTTCAACAAGTATTGCGCGGTGAACTTGTGCGACTGATGCACTGCCGACCGGTGTTTCATCAAACTCCTGAAATATCTCGGACGGCGGACGGCGATAAGCATCATGCAGCGCCTGTTGAATGTCCTCCGGTGACTGGGGCGGGACTCGGTCTTGTAACTTGGACAACTCCCTGACAAACGGCGCAGGCAACAAATCGGGACGTGTGGATAACAACTGTCCGAACTTCACAAAAATCGGTCCCAGATGTTCCAACGCCAGTCGTAGACGGACTTCCGGCGGCGGCTGGCGGAAGACAGGCAATAATCGCCGCCAAAGTCGCGCCCAAGGCTGCGACAACGCCGACAATGCTATGTCATCCAACCGAAACCGCCACGCCACCGCAATAATCTTAAACGCGCGAAAAACGGGCATAAACGCAATATTATCACCTCCGCCGCCCTCCGACACTCCCGCCGCCGCCGGGAAACTCTTAATTCCCCGCGAAACACTCATTATAAACCGCCGCTCATGCGTGAAAATTTGCTACAATTCGGGGCTTGTTATGATTCCCTACCCGGAAATAGACCCTGTCGCATTTCGTATCTTAGGTTGGTCGATACATTGGTATGGACTGATGTATCTGTCGGCTTTTGGCACGGCGATGCTCCTGTCGCATCCTCTTTTGCGGCGGGCGGCGTTTGCCAAAATGCCGTCCATGCGTGCCGATGACATGTTGGCCGCGGGAGTCGCAGGCGTCATTATCGGCGGACGACTCGGTTATGTGCTGTTTTATAACCCGTCTTTTTATTTTGATTCTCCGTCTCACATCATCCGTATTTGGGACGGCGGAATGTCTTTTCACGGCGGACTTTTGGGCGTTATCGCCGCATTGTGGCTTTTTGCGAGAAAGAACAAACTTCAATTTTGGCGAGTTATGGACTTCGCCGCCGTATTAACGCCTATTGGACTTGGACTTGGGCGGATTGGTAATTTCATTAATGGTGAATTACCCGGACGCGCGGCTTCTGAGAATATCCCCTGGCGAATGATATTCCCGGATGTCGACCGCATCGCGCGTCATCCTTCATCTTTATATCAGGCGATATTGGAGGGCGTTATGTTGGCAGCAGTCATGTGGTGGTTAACTCGCAGACATCGGCGTCCCGGTGAACTGTCGGCGGCTTTTTTATTTGGTTACGCGGGATGTCGTCTGTTTTCGGAGTTTTTCCGAGAGCCGGACTCGCATCTGGGTTTGTTTTTTGGGTTTGTTTCCATGGGACAAATTTTGTCTGTGCCGATGGTGTTTGCCGCCGCCATAATATTGTGGCGGGAGGAACTTCAACAATGGCTTTCATCTCTCGCCCGTGCGAGTGCTGAAGTTAAAACATCACCGTCTCTCGCACCGACTCCGTCAACTCCCACACCGATTCTAACGACTCACTCACCGGTTGAAAAAGATGAGAAAGAAACCAAACAAGTTGATGTTGATGATTCGGATGTTGATGACTCTGATTCGGATGTTGATAACTCCAATTCGGACGTTAATGACTCCAATTCAACAGCGGAGGAAGATGATGATGACGGCGAATACGAGGATGAAGACGAAGATGATTCTCCGAAAAGGACGCGCAAGTCATGGTGGAAGAAATTGTTTCCCGGTGAAGTTGAATCACAAAGGCATAAAGCCAAAAAACTGCTCACGCGCCGCGCAAAACGCCGGTTAAAGAAAAAGAAAAGAAACCGATAGCCCGCGCTATTAAACAGCGAATTTGTTGGAGTTTGGTTGCTCCAAAAAAAAACAAACTCACGCCTGCCGGCGAACAAACAAAGAAAAAGCGAACAACAAAGACGCAAAAGCAACAATCGCCGGTGAAGCCGGTAAATCAAGATACAAAGACGCGCCGACTCCGACAAAGACCGAAATAACACCGAGTACAACCGCAATAACCGCCATGCCCGACGGTGTCGCCGCAAACTGGCGAGCCGTCGCCGCGGGTATTATCAACAAAGACGCCACCAACAAGACTCCCGCCACTCGAACCGAAGCCGCGACAACAAACGCCATTAATAACAACAGTGACAAATTAATCCGCTCCACTTTAACGCCTTCGCAGGCGGCAATGT
>JAWONR010000088.1:0-4857 GCA_033865115.1 Candidatus Persebacter sydneyensis
GTTTTCATGGCAGTCCGAGGAGAATATTGATGAAAACGCGCGTTTGCGTTTGGATTTGTGGCGGGATTTCTAATTAAAACAAGATATTGTTTAAGATGATGTTTTTACGGCGGTATAATCCGCGTATGGCGATAACTTTGTTGCGCGGAGTCGTATCCTTTTCGGGCTGGGTGAACGAGTCGGTCGGGAGAGTCCTGTCGTGGCTGTTGCCCGCCATGACCGCGACAGTCCTGACAATTATCGTTTGCGGCTCGATATTTCGAGTCGGCTGGGTTTGGCTGGGCGAGTCGGTGACTTACATGCACGCCGCATTGTTTATGTTGGCGGCGGCTTACGCCCTTCGATGTGACGCCCATGCGCGCATTGACATATTTTATCGGCGAATGTCTCCTCGCGGACGGGCGATGGTTAATTTGTTCGGCGCGTTGTTTTTGTTGTTGCCGACATGTGTTGTGATTTTGATTTACGCCGTTCCTTACGCCGCTGATTCTTGGAAGAACCTGGAGCACTCATCCGAAGGCGGCGGACTGCCGCTGGTGTTTTTGTTGAAGACATGCATTCCCCTGTCCGCCGCGTTGTTGGCGTTGGAGGGACTTGCCATGGCGGCGCGTTCGGTGTTGGAACTCGCGGAGCGGAAATAAATGGAGGCTTGGGTTTTTGGCATGTTGTTGTTGGTCGCTGTTTTTTTATTCAGCGGATTTCCGGTGGCGTTTGCCCTGTCAGGAGGCGCATTAATGACGGCGATGGCGGGACATGCCGCGGGAGTTTTTGACATAGCGCTTTTGGGCGCGATACCCTTGCGTTTATACGGCATCATGCACAATGAAACATTAATCGCGGTGCCGTTGTTTGTATTTATGGGAGTGGTGTTGGAGCGCGGAAAAATTTCGGAGGAGTTGTTGGTGACCATGGGTCGTTTGTTCGGACGCATACGAGGCGGGTTGGCGATTTCAGTTTGCATTGTCGGCGCGTTGTTGGCGGCGTCCACCGGCATTGTCGGCGCGACAGTTGTGACCATGGGATTGATTTCACTTCCGGTCATGTTAAAACGCCGTTATCAACCGGAGTTGTCATGCGGAGTGATTGCCGCATCCGGAACTTTGGGTCAGATAATACCGCCGTCGATAGTCCTGGTGATTTTAGGAGACGCGATCAGCACCGCCAATTCCGAGGCGCAGTTGTCGCTCGGCAATTTTTCGCCGAGTGCGGTGAGTGTTGGTGATTTGTTTTTTGGAGCATTGATACCGGGACTCATGTTGGTGGCGGCGTATATGTTGTATGTGCTGTTGGCGGCGTATATTCGTCCGTCATGCGCGCCGGCGGCGGATGAGGAGGAACATGTCGCATTGGGTGACACTTTGCGGGTTTTGGCGGCGCCCTTTTTATTAATAACCGCGGTGTTGGGCTCGATTTTAGCGGGCGTGGCGACGCCGACAGAGGCGGCGGCGGTGGGAGCGGGCGGAGCGATTATGTTGGGACTTAAACGGCGCGCGCTGACCATGAAAATATGGCGGGAGGCAATGAGTCAAACCGTTCGCATCACCTGCATGGTTTTTGTTATTTTAATTGGCGCGACAATCTTTTCATTGGTGCTTCGCGGTTTTGGCGGAGACGACATCATCACCGAAGGATTGTCGTCCTTGCCGGGAGGAGAGGCGGGGGCGTTTTGGGCGGTGATGGTGTTGATATTCATACTCGGATTCTTTTTGGACTTTTTGGAGATTATCTTTGTGGTGGTGCCGATTGTCGCCCCCGCGTTGATTGAACTCGGCATGGACCCGGTGTGGCTGGGCGTGATGCTGGCGGTCAATTTACAGACGTCTTTTTTGACACCGCCTTTTGGATTTGCGCTGTTTTATTTGCGCGGAGTCGCGCCGCCGTCGGTGCCGACATCGGCGATATATCGCGGCGCGGCGCCTTTTGTCGGGTTGCAAATTCTAATATTGGCGGTGTTGTGGTTTTTCCCCTCCGCGGCGACATGGTTGCCGTCTCAGATTTATCAATAGGCGTTTGGCTCCGAAAATATTAAAATGGCGAATATGAACACAATAATAATATGGCGCGACCGTTTGCGGGCTCTGCGGCAAAACGCGATTTTTGAAACCGTGACGGTGGTGGTGATCATTGTCTCGTCTTTGTCCATCGGCGTTAAGAGTTATGAAATGCCGGAAGTGATGCAGACTCTTTTGCATGTTTTGGACTGGCTGGTGACATTGTATTTTGTCGTTGAAATCACGGTTCGTTTTTTTGCCGACGGCGCGCGCGGTTTTTGGCGGCGAGGCTGGAACATTTTTGACTTTTTCATTGTCGCCGCCTCGTTAATCCCGGTGGATGAAAGTGAATACGCTTTGTTGGCGAGAATGTTGAGGTTGTTTCGAGTGATGCGGCTGGTGTTTTTTGTCCCCCAGTTGCGTTTGATGGTGGAGGCGCTGCTCACTGCGATTCCGCGCATGGGTTATGTTGCATTGATGATGTTTATTATTTTTTACATGTACGGCGCCGCCGGCAATTTGTTTTTTGCCGACATCAACCCGTATTTGTGGGGCAATGTCGGACTCGCCATGCTGACGCTTTTTCGAGTTTCCACCTTTGAGGACTGGACGGATGTCATGTATGAGACGATGGAGGTTTATCCTCTCAGTTGGATGTTTTATTTGAGCTTCATTTTTTTAACGGCGTTTGTTTTCTTAAACATGATGATAGGCGTGATCATCAACGTGATGCAGGAGGCGCATGAGCGGACTTCGCGCCCGGAGGGCGCGCCTTCCACCGAAGAGCAATTGGCGGTGATTGACCGTCGTTTGCAAAACATAGAGTCCTCTCTCGCGGCGCGCGGAAAAGAGACGACATGACGGCAAAATGGGCTTCGGTGCGCGAGGCGCGCGAGTTAATTCTCTCTCGCGTAACGCCGGTGACAGGCGGCGGACAGGTGCCGTTGCGCGAGTTGTTGGGACGTGTGTTGTCGGAGGACGTCATTGCGCCGTTTGACGTTCCGGGTTTTGACAATTCGGCGATGGACGGATATGCATGTCGCGCGGATGACTTTTCATCGGACGGTTCGGCGTCTTTGATTGTTTCCGGCTCGGCATTTGCCGGCGCGCCGGCGGCGGAGGCGTTACAACCCGGACAATGTGCGCGCATTATGACCGGCGCGCGCGTTCCGGAAAACGCGGACATTGTCGTCCCGCAGGAGGAAACCGAAGTTGAAGACAAAGTTGAAGACAAAAGAGTGACGATCTCTCCCGGCTCGCGAAAAGTCGGCATGCACATTCGCCGCGCCGGTGAAGACCTGCAAAAAGGCGGAGTTGCATTATCGGCGGGGACACTTTGCATGTCCGCGGAGATTGGTTTGTTGGGTTCATTGGGTGCGGTGGAGGCACGCGCACGGCGGCGCGTGCGGGTGGCGTTTTTTTCCACCGGTGACGAGGTCAAAACCGCGGGCATGACTCTTCAAGCGGGAGAAGTTTATGACTCCAATCGTCATTCCATTTATGCGATGTTGCGTCGCATGCATGTTGACGCGATAGATTTGGGAGTCGTCCCCGACAATCCGGAAGTGTTGGCGGAAACGATGGACATTGCGATGTCACAGGCCGATGTCATCATTGCCAGCGGCGGCGCGTCTGTCGGCGAGGCGGATTTTATCCGTCCGGTTTTGGCGCAACGCGGAGAAACGGTGTTTTGGAAGGTCTCCATGCGTCCGGGACGTCCTTTGGCTTACGGTCGTTTGGGGGATTCTGATTTTTTTGGACTGCCGGGCAATCCGGTGTCGGTGATGGTTTGTTTTTATCAGTTTGTCCGCCCCGCTTTGTGGAAGCGCGCCGGGCGAATTGACTCCGACATGCCGCCGTTGTTTTCCGCCGTTGTTGCGGCGCCGTTAAAGAAGTCCCCCGGTCGTGAAGAATATCAACGCGGGATTTTGAGTGTTGTTGACGGCGTTTTGCGGGTGTCTCCGACCGGTGAACAGGGGTCGGGGATATTGTCGTCAATGACTCGGGCGAATTGTTTTATTGTATTGGAGGAGTCACGCGGTGCGGTTTCTGAGGGAGAAACGGTACAGGTGCAAATATTTGAGGGACTCGTATAGATGTTTTTCGGCGGGATTTTTTAGCCGTCCCGCACTTGGTTTCGTCCGCCGTTTTTGGCGGCGTACAACGCCTTATCGGCGCGGTCAAAAGCCTCATTAACGTCGCTTTCCAGAGACCCCCGGATATCAGAGACGCCGATGCTGACGGTCATGCTGAGTGTAACGGCGCCGTGTTTGCACGGAGTTCGTTCTATGGCGGCTCGGACTTTTTCGCCGATGAGAATGGAGTTGTCTATGTTGGAGTTGTTAAGCAACACGATAAATTCTTCGCCGCCGAATCTTGCACAGACGTCACTTTCGCGGACGTTGTCGGAGAGGAGAGTGGCGATGTGTTTTAGCGCGGAGTCGCCGACAAGATGTCCGTAAGTGTCGTTGACTCTTTTAAAGTGGTCTGCGTCACACACCAAAAGACACGCCGAATGACCGTTGCGCGTGGAGACTTGAGCCTGATGTTGTGCAACTTGAAAGAAATAACGGCGGCTGTACAATCCGGTCAGCGAGTCTGTAAAGCCGGCTTTTTTAAGGTCTTCCAGGTCAACGTCGATTTGTTCCTTCATGGAATAAAACCGCCTCATCACCAGTCCCATTTCATCGTCATGGCATGGATATTCCCTCATGGTCTCGTTTTTTTGGATGCTGCGGATGTTGTCGTCAAGGTTGTGCATGGGCGCGAGTATTTTTCTGCGCACACAGGCATGCATGAGAGATGTCGCCGCCGCCACCGGGAACAGCAACAGCGTGAGTATGACAAACCACGCCCATTGTCCGTT
>JAWONR010000089.1:0-4603 GCA_033865115.1 Candidatus Persebacter sydneyensis
GTTGTAAAATGGCGGTTTATGGCGAAACCCTTGGACATTATCATTCTGGCGGCGGGACGTGGCAGCCGATTGCGCGCCGAAACACCCAAACCGCTTTTGCCGCTGGCAGGCGAACCTTTATTGGCGCATGTCTTGTCCGCCGCCGCCGCTTTGCGCCCTCGCCGTATTGTCATTGTCGTCTCTGCTGACTCCCAAGCTGTCCAAGAGACGGCGCGGGAAAAGTTTGCAAAAGTTGAGTTTGCCGTGCAAAAAACACCGCGCGGCACCGGTGACGCCGCCCGTTGTGGCGCCGCGGTTTTGAATGATAACGGGACAGCCTTAATATTGTGCGCGGATGCGCCTCTGTTGGAAAAATCCGTTTTGAGAAAACTCGCAAACGCCGCGACAAAAACACCGGCATTATTAACATTCATCGCAAAAAACCCGCGAGGATACGGACGAGTGTTGCGCGAAAACAAACACATCACCGCCGTTGTGGAAGACAAAGACGCCTCCGCCAAACAAAAACAAATTGATGAAGTGTTTGCCGGCGCACTCGCCGCGCCATGCAACTGGCTTAAGCGTGCCGTCCGGCGTTTGCGAGCCAATAACAAAGCAGGGGAACTTTATTTGACGGAATTGGCGGAATTGGCGAACAGAGACAAACTCCCCGCCGCCGCCATAACCGCCGAAGAAACAGAAGCAACGGGCATTAATACACTGCAAGACTTGGCAATCGCCGAAGCGTATTTGCGACAACGACGGGCGGCGGCGTTAATGACTCAAGGCGTTGGGATTGTTGACCCGGCGCGAATTGACTTGCGCGGTCATGTACGGGCGGGACGCGGAACAATGTTGGATGTTAATGTCGTGTTGGAAAACACGACTCTGGCGCGCAATGTTGTCGTGGGTGCGCATTGTGTTATTACCGATTGTACTATTGGTGAAGGCGCGCGGATTTTGCCGTTTTGTCATTTGGAAGGCGCCAAAATCGGCGCGGAATGCGTTATCGGACCTTATGCGCGAGTGCGCGCGCCGACAACAATTGGCAAAGGCGCGCGTATCGGTAATTTTGTGGAACTTAAAAACGCCAACATCGGCGCGGGCACAAAAGCCGGACACTTGTCATATTTGGGAGATGTCAATACGGGCGAACATGCCAACATTGGCGCGGGCGTGATTACCTGTAATTATGACGGACGGAAAAAACACAAGACGGACATCGGCGCGGAAGCGTTTATCGGTTCCGATTCACAACTTATCGCGCCGGTGCGCGTGGGACAAGGCGCATATATCGCCGCCGGCACGACACTCACCAAAGACGCGCCGCCCGGTGAATTGACATGGTCGCGCACCCTGCAGACCAGTCGGCGGAGGCGAAAATAATGTGCGGCATTGTCGGTGTTGCGCTAAAAAGCGGTGATGCACGCCGTTTTTTATTGCGAGGATTAACCGCGCTGGAATATCGCGGTTATGACTCTGCCGGGATGGCGTTTTTGAACGGCGGCGAAGTCCGCCGAACCGCCGTCGCCGGACGAGTTGGCAAACTCCGCCGCAACAGCGGCAAAATCGGCGGCATCACCGGAATCGGACACACCCGCTGGGCGACACACGGCGCGCCGACAATCACAAACGCACATCCAATTGTCGCAGACACCGCGGCGATTGTTCATAACGGAATTATTGAAAATCACGCCGCATTGCGCGATGAATTAAAATCCGCCGGACGAACTTTTAACACCGACACCGACACCGAAGTTATCGCGCATTTAATGGCGATGGCGCTTTCAGACGGCGCGGATTTACTTTCCGCCATGAAAAAGACGGCGGCGCGTTTGGAAGGCGCGTTTGCAATAGCGGCGGTGGCGGCGGGACATGATGAAATTGCTTTTGCACGCCGCGGTTCACCGTTAATGGCGGCTTACGGACAAGACGGTTGTTATGTTGTTTCAGACACGCTGGCACTTGGCGATGCGGCGGAACATATCACTCATTTGGAAGACGGTGATTGCGGCATTTTATCGGCGGACGGCGTGACAATTATTAATGCCGCGGGTGAAAATGTGGAGAGAACATGGACACCGCCGCCGGAGACCGTGAGTACCGCCGTTTTGGGTGAATACCGACACTTCATGCAAAAGGAAATTTTTGAACAACCCTATGCATGTTCCGCTCCCGCACAACCTTATTTGCGCAACAAACAAGTTGTTCCGCAAAAAATCGGACGCGGTGCGTTACAAGCGTTTCGCCGCGCGAAAAATGTTTTGATTTTGGCATGCGGCACGAGTTATCACGCAGGACTGGTGGCAAAATATTGGCTGCGCCGTTTTGGCATTCCATGTCGAGTTGAAATCGGCAGTGAATACCGTCATTCACCGGACGCGCAGGCGCATGAATCTCTGGCGGTTGCGGTTTCGCAATCGGGTGAAACCGCGGATACATTGTCGGCGTTGCGAGCCGCCAAAGATGACGGCGCGACAACCATCGCGCTGGTGAATTCACCGACATGTACGCTTTCGCGTGAATGCGAGTTTGTCATGCGCGCCAACGCCGGACCCGAAATCGGCGTTGCTTCAACCAAATGTTTCACCGCACAATTGGTGCAGTTGTTGGTGTTGTCATTGTCAATCGCCAAAGCGCGGGGGAAACTTTCAACGGCGGAAGAATCGGCGGCGGTGTCGCAGTTACTGGAACTGCCGGGGTTTATCCAACGCGCGTTATTGTTGGAAAAAGACATTCGCGGCTGGGCGCGCATATTCGCCGCCTCGCCGAGTGCATTGTTTATCGGACGACATACTCATTATCCGCTGGCGTTGGAAGGCGCATTAAAACTGAAAGAAATCTCATATTTACACGCCGAAGGATGCGCCGCCGGCGAACTCAAACACGGCATGCTGGCGTTAATTGACGACAACATGCCGGTGGTGGGACTTTTACCCGACAATGCATTGGCGGCGAAAATGGAATCCAACTTGGCGGAGGTCGCGGCGCGTAATGGAAAGTTGTTTATTTTGGGTAAAACGGGAGAAAACGCCATTCCCGTGGAAGACGGCGGCGAATGGATTTCACCGATAATTTACGCCGTGCCGTTGCAATTGTTGGCTTATCACACCGCCTTGGAAAAAGGCACCGACATTGACAAACCGCGTAATTTGGCGAAATCAGTGACGGTGGAATAAAAACACGCCTGCGGCGTGGGAAGTTACGGCGAAAATCGCGTAAAATTAGAAATTATGGGAAAAGACACCGGGTTTTTGGAAATTGAACGAGCGCGCAATCGTTATGCGCCCGTTGCCGAGCGCCTGCGTCATTATCGGGAATTCGCCATCACGCCCGACAACGCCGAAATCAGTGAACAAGCGGCGCGTTGCATGGACTGTGGCATTCCGTTTTGCCAAACCGGTTGTCCGGTGCACAATCTCATCCCGGATTGGAACGACCTCGCTTATAGAGACGACTGGCAACGGGCGATAGATGAGTTACACACCACCAACAATTTTCCCGAATTTACCGGACGAGTCTGCCCCGCCCCGTGTGAATCCGCATGCACTTTGAATATTAATGATGATGCGGTGACAATTAAATCCATTGAACGCACCATTGTTGACAACGCATGGCAGGAGGGATGGATAACACCACAACCGGCGGCGGTAAAAACCGGCAAACGAGTGGCGGTTGTCGGTTCCGGTCCTTCGGGTTTGGCATGCGCGCAACAACTCGCGCGAGCCGGTCATGCGGTGGAAGTGTTGGAAAAAAATGAACTCCCGGGCGGACTGTTGCGCTTTGGCATTCCCGACTTCAAAATGGAAAAACATTTAATTGACCGGCGCGTCTCACAAATGGAAGCGGAAGGCGCGGTCTTTCGCACCGGCGTACATGTCGGCGCGGGAGCAGTGTCGGCGGAATCATTGGCGAGGGAATATGACGCCGTGGTTATTGCCGCCGGCAGTGAACACCCGCGCGAATTACCGGCTCCGGGACGTGAATTGAGCGGCGTACATTTCGCCATGGAGTTTTTGGCGCAACAAAACCGGCGAGTCGCGGGCATTCCCGCAGGCGGTGACATTTCGGCGGAAGGCAAACATGTTGTCGTCATCGGCGGAGGCGACACCGGTTCCGATTGTATCGGCACTTCCAACCGACAAGGCGCCGCCGAAATTGTACAGTTTGAACTTTTGGGACAACCGCCGCATGATGAAGACAAACCGTTGGTGTGGCCGCATTGGCCGTTGAAACTTCGCGCTTCCACTTCGCATGATGAAGGATGCGAACGTGAATGGGCGGTGGCGACAAAGGCGTTTGTCGGAGATGAAAACGGACGCGTACAAAAACTTCGCGCCGCGAGAGTCCGTTGGGAAAACCAAAACGGGCGCATGCAAATGCATGAAATTCCCGGCGGTGAGTTTGAAATCCGCGCCGAATTGGTGTTGTTGGCGATGGGTTATATACATCCGACACACGAAGGCATGTTGCAAGAGTTAAAGTTGACAATGGATGAACGCGGTAATATTTCCGCCAACGAAGAAAACTATCAAACTTCCGTTCCCAAAGTATTCGCCGCCGGTGACTGTCGCCGCGGACAATCTTTGGTGGTGTGGGCGATAAGAGAAGGACGACAATGCGC
>JAWONR010000090.1:0-4374 GCA_033865115.1 Candidatus Persebacter sydneyensis
GACGATTGACAATTATTTGCGCGATGTTCGCGGTTTTGCTGTCGGCGGGACCGGCGGCGGCTTTTTATGCTTGTATCGGCGCCGACGGACAAAAACGATATGTCTCCAACTGCGAAAAAGATTGCAATGGCAAATGCATCTTCCGCGGCACCAAAAAGAAAAAACGCGCCGATAAATCCGTCGCCCCCATACGCACGCCCAAAATCTCTCCAAAAGCCCAAACCGCTCTTGATAAAAAGCGCGCCGAAATTTTGCTTTACGAATTACACAGCGAAACAAACATCACCCGTGTCTTGGACAAAGCCATCGCCAAAACTTCGCCCGAAAACGACTCGCGGATGGAAGTCCTCCAAAAAAGACGAAACGAACACGCGCGAAATGTCATCGCCATCAAACAAGAACTCACGCGGCTGGGGTGGCAAGGTGAAACCCAATAATAAAATACAACTCCACAACAAGGACTCGTTTTGACTCTGCAAATTATCCCGGCGATTGACATTCTCGGCGGCAAATGCGCCCGACTCAGACGCGGCGATTATGACTCGGCGGAATTCTTCGGCGACAATCCCGAAAAAATCGCACAACAATTTTGTGACTGCGGCGCAAAACGACTCCATATCGTCGACTTAGACGCCGCCAAAAGCGGAAAACCCGAAAACGACAATGCCATCGCCGACATTATCAACACCGCAAAAAAATATCACGCAAAAGTGCAAGTCGGAGGCGGATTGCGAAATATGCTCGCCGTCCGAAAAGTTTTGGAACTGGGCGCCGCGTTTGCAATTGTCGGAACCGCCGCCGTGCGAAATCCCTCTTTTCTGAAAGAAACCGTCAACGCTTTTCCAAAACAAATTTTATTGGCCGCCGACGCACGAAACGGACAAGTCGCCGTCGCCGGATGGCAGGAAGAATCCGGAACCAATATGGATGCTCTGCTTGACCTGGCACACAACTCACCTCCCGCCGGAATCGTTTTTACCGACATCGGACGAGACGGCATGATGGACGGCGTTAACGCAAAAACCACCGGCGAAATGGCAAATCGCGCACCGTGTCCGCTCATCGCCTCCGGCGGCGTGCGCGGCGAAGAAGACATGCAAGCACTCGCCGCAGCTTCCGACAATATCACCGGAGCCGTCATCGGACGCGCCGTTTATGAAAATATGGCGATTCTCAAACCCCTTCTACAACAATATGGAGGCGAATAAGAATATGTCCGAGAATAATATGACTGATTCCGTGTTGTCGCATGTCGGAGACGGTGTCCGACAAATCGCGCCGTATCGCCCGGGACGCTCCGCCGAAGAAGTCGCCGCCGAACGCGGTGTTTCCGATGTCATCAAACTCGCGTCCAACGAAAATCCGCTCGGCGCATGCGATGCCGCCGTCCTCGCTCTTCGTGAGTTGTCCGGCGATTCGGTTTCGCGTTATCCGGACGGAGGTTGCCGACAACTGAGAACCGCGGTCGCCAAACAACTCGGTGTTTCGCAGGAAGAATTGATTTTTGGCAACGGCTCCAATGAAATATTGGAACTGGCCGCGCAACTCATGTTGAGCGAAAACGATGTCGCGGTATATTCACAACATGCTTTTTTGGTTTATCAATTGGCGGTCGCCGCCCGCCGAGGCAGAGGAATCGCCGTGCCAGCCGGCGATGATTATGCGCATGATTTGCCGGCGCTCGCGGAATGCGCGATAAAAAACCGCGCGCGTTTGATTTATATCGGCAATCCAAACAATCCGACAGGGACTTGGCATTCACCGCAGGCTATCGGCGAATGGATGACACAAATCCCGTCCGATACATTGGTGGTGTTGGACGAGGCGTATCGTGAATATGTCGACGGAAAATGCACACTGTCTTCGGAGCGGTTTCCAAATTTGTTAATCACGCGGACTTTTTCCAAAATCCACGGACTGGCGGGATTGCGCATCGGTTATGGAGTCGGTGCGCCGTCATTAATTGACATGCTCAATCGCATTCGTCAGCCGTTTAATGTCGGCGGCGCGGCGCAAGCGGCGGCGGCGGCGGCGATGAGCGATTTCCAACATGTCGAGCGCAGTGTGTCATCCAACGCCGCCGGAATGAAAGAAGTCGCCGCCGGTTTGGACGCATTGTCGTTGAGGCGACTGCCATCTCGGGCGAATTTCATTACATTTTGTTTGGATTCCGCGGACAATGCCGGGCGTGTTTATGAAGGATTGTTGGACAACGGCATTATCATCCGTCCGTTGGCGGATTACGGCATGCCGGAATGGTTGCGAATGACAATCGGAACAGAGTCGGAAAACAAACGTTTTTTGGACTCATTAAAACGGATAATTAAATAATGCGAACGGCGGCGGTTATTGGTTTGGGATTAATCGGCGGTTCTTTTGCCCGTTGTTGCAAGGCGGACGGTTTGCGGGTGATTGGCATTGACCACAACGCCGAAGCCAGACAAGCGGCGATGTCCGCGGGAGCGGCGGATGAAACGCATGAATCTCCCTCGGCGGCGGCGGGAGCGGATGAAATATTCATCGCGGTGCCGGTGGGAGTGTTTGATAAAATATTCACCGATTTACGCGGGACAATTTCAACAAAGACGGCGATTTTTGACGGCGGCAGTTGCAAATCGGCGGTGATGGAGTCGGCGCGCCGTCATTTGGGCGATTTGGCGGGACGTTTTGTGCCGTCTCATCCAATTGCCGGAGGTGAAGACAGTGGTTTTGTCGCCTCCCGCGCCGATTTGTTTTTAGGACGGTGGGCGATTTTATGTCCGGCGGAATCCGATGATGACGCGGCAAAGACGGTGGAGTCGGCATGGCAGCGAGCGGGAGCGAAAACCGCGCACATGACAGTGCAGGAACATGACGCGGTTTTTGCCGCCGTGAGTCATCTTCCGCATGTATTGTCGTTTGCGTTGGTGGAGTCAATTCGCGAGCGCGATGATTATGAAGAGTTGTTGCGTTATGCGGCGGGAGGTTTTAGGGATTTCACCCGCATAGCGAGTTCTCATCCGGAGATGTGGCGCGATATTTGTTTACAAAACCGCGAACAGATATTATCGGCGTCGGCGGATTTTCGCCGTCAGTTAGAGGCGTTTGAACAGGCGATGAAGACCGGCGACGGCGAGTCATTACGACAAAAGTTTTCCGCCGCGCGCGATTTGCGCCGTCGCTGGCGCGAAGTGTTGGAGACATGAGCATGCGTTTTATAGTGTCGCCGGGAGGCGAGTTACGCGGCGAGTTGCGCGTGGCGTCCGACAAATCGATATCGCATCGCGCGGTGTTGTTGTCGTCTTTGGCGCATGGCACGAGTGAGATTTCGAATATTCTCATGAGCGCCGATGTCCGGGCGACCATCGAAGCCGTGCGCGCATGCGGCGCAAAGGTTGAAGAAAAAAAAGGACGATTGTTGGTTTGCGGCAACGGCGGTTTGCAATCACCCGCAACTCCAATTGACTGCGGCAATTCGGGAACATTAATACGGTTGTTTAGCGGAGTCGCCGCCGGCTGGCAAATGGGTGTGACTCTGACCGGCGATGAATCATTAACAAGCCGTCCGATGCGCCGCATTGCGGACCCGTTGTCACAAATGGGCGCGGAGATTCAAACTTCCGCCGCTGGAACGCCTCCGTTAATAGTCGCGCCGAACAAGCCGTTACGCGGAACGGCGCATAAGATTGAAATCGCCAGTGCACAGGTGAAATCGGCGTTGTTATTGGCGGGACTGCGCGCCGAAGGCGAGACTTCGGTGAGCGAATCATTGCCGACTCGCGACCATACCGAGCGCATGTTGGAGGCTTTTGACGCGCCGTTACAAAGACGAGACGGCACGGTGGTGGTGCAGGGCGGGGTGAAGTTGTCTCCGGCGAGGTTCGGCGTGCCCGCAGACATTTCCTCGGCGGCTTTTTTTATGGCGGGAGCGGCAATAGCCGAAGGCGGTGATATTGTTTTGTCGGAAGTCGGGATTAATCCGACTCGCATTGGCATGGTGGAATTATTACGGCGAATGGGCGCGAGTATTGAGGTGTTGAATCCACGACAGATGGGAGCGGAGCCGGTGGCGGATATTCGGGTTTTTGGCGGTAATTTGAAGGGAATTGACATTGTCGCCGCCGATGTTCCGGCGGCAATTGATGAATTTCCGGCGTTATTTGTCGCCGCCGCCGCCGCCAAAGGCGAAACAAGAGTGTCCGGCGCGGGCGAGTTACGACATAAAGAAAGCGACCGCCTTGCCGGAATGATTGCCGGATTGCGGCAAATGGGCGTGGAATGCGAAGAAACCGATGACGGCGCGGTGATTGAGGGGCGGAATGGCAAGATGTTTTCGGGCGGCGAGGTTGATTCACGGGGCGACCATCGTTTGGCGATGGCGTTTGCCATGGCGGC
>JAWONR010000091.1:0-4189 GCA_033865115.1 Candidatus Persebacter sydneyensis
CTCGCAGATTCGCTAATCCGACTGTGTGGCGGACTCTCCGCGCGCGAAATGAAAGCGCAAGTGTTGGACTCCATGGACTTGGAACGGGAACGCGGTATCACTATCAAATCACAAACCGCCACGCTTCGACATCGCGCCGACGACCGTGAATGGGTGCTTAATCTTATTGATACTCCCGGACATGTTGATTTCTCTTATGAAGTCTCTCGCTCACTGTCCGCCTGTGAAGGCGCTCTTTTGGTCGTCGATGCCGTGAAAGGTGTGCAAGCCCAAACTATTGCAAATGGAATGGCCGCCGCTGATTTGGGACTGGAAATCATCCCCGTTATCAATAAAGTCGACCTCGTCGCCGCCGACCCGTTTCGTGTCTGCCGTGAAATTGAAGAAATGACCGGCTTAGATGCCTCCGGCGCAATCTTTGCCAGCGCTAAAACCGGACAAGGCGCTGAGGAAGTCCTAAATGCCATCGTCCGACAAGTGCCGCCGCCAAAAGGCGATTATTCTAAACCGCTCCGGGCGCTTATTATTGACTCTTGGTTTGATAAATATCTCGGCGTTGTCGTGCTGACCCGAATTATAGACGGCGAACTTAACCGCCGGGATAAAGTCATCTTTATGTCCACCGGCGAAGAACGTGAATGCGAAACATTGGGGGTTTTTACTCCAAAATTGGAAAAACGTGAAATATTGCGCGCCGGTGAAGTCGGATGTGTTATCACCGGATTAAAAGACATCGCCGCCGCAAGAGTCGGTGATACTCTGACACATCCGCGCCGTCCCTGTCACGCTCCGGCGCGAGGATTCACCGAAATGAAACCGCATGTGTTTGCCAGTATCTATCCGGCACAACCCAATGACTTCCCGGTTTTGCGAGAAGCCGCGGAAAAACTCAAACTTAATGACGCCGCGCTGACTTTTGAAACGGAAAAATCACCGGCTTTCGGTTTTGGCTTGCGTTGCGGGTTTTTGGGAATGCTGCACATGGAAATCGCTCAGGAAAGACTGGAACGGGAATATGGATTGGAACTCGTATTGGCCGCGCCGGCGGTGGCGTATCAAGTTATCACCACCAGTGATGAAGAAATGCTCGCCGACCATCCGGGCAAACTCCCGGACCCGTCCGCCATTCGTGAAATTCGAGAACCAATTGCGGACATTACCGTGGTCACTCCCGGTGATTATGTCGGAGCCGTCATGACTTTGCTCGGCAAGTGTCGGGCGACTCAAACACGCGCCGAATATGCCGGAACTCGGGCGGCGTTGTATTATGAAATGCCGCTGGCGGAAATACTTAACGGTTTCTTTGACCGATTGAAGTCGGCGTCTCAAGGTTATGCCTCCATGGATTATGACTTTAAGTGTTTCCGCCGCGCGGCGGTGCAACGATTGGATATTTTAATCAACGGCGAACGGGTTGATGCACTGTCTTCCATGGTTGTCGCTGAAGAGGCGCAAGCGCGAGGAAAACGACTCACACAAAAAATAAAAGACGCCATTCCCCGACAAATGTTTGATGTTGCAATACAGGCCGCCATCGGCGGCAAAGTTATCGCCCGCGAAACCACAAAGGCAATGCGCAAAAATGTAACCGCAAAATGCTACGGCGGAGACATCACCCGCAAACGAAAACTGTTGGAGAAACAAAAGAAGGGGAAAAAACGCATGAAACAATTCGGACGGGTTGAAATTCCACAAGACGCCCTGTTGGCGGCGATGCGCGGAGAAGAATAACAACATGAAAAAATCACTGTTAAGCATGGCGGATGCAATGGCGGTGCCGGCGGTCATCATTGGCGCCGCCGCTTTGTGGTGGTTTGGACGTTCACCGGACTTGTTTTTTATGGCGTTGACCGTCGCCACCGGCGTGTTGTACGCCTGTTATGCAATTAAGCGCCGGCGACCGGCTCATCAATTTGTCAGCCACTCTGATTATAAAATGTACCGCCAGCCGGTGTCTTTTTGGCGTGAATGCTTTGTGGTGTTTTTGGTGGTCTTTGTCTTTCGCGGATTTTTTTACAGTTGGTTTTCGATTCCCTCCAACTCCATGCAGCCGACATTAATTGTCGGTGATTTTGTTTTTGTCGACCGTCATCGATACGGTTTTCGCCTGCCATGGTTTAACACTCGCCTGTCGTCGGGTGAAGCTCCGAATCGCGGCGACATTATTGTCTTTCGTCATCCTCAAAGCAAGGTTGTTTACATTAAACGCATCATTGCCGTGCCCGGAGACCGCATCGCCGTGCGCGGAACAGTGGTGGCGATTAATAACACGCCTCTGGAAAAACAACTCATCGGCGCATATAACTACGGACGCGGAGACAGAATAAAATATTATGAACAAACTCCCGCCGGCGACTGGCATCCCCTTATACATGACCGCAGTGGCGATAAAATAACCGGTGTTTTGCCGAATGAAACTTTTTGTGACTTGCATGACGGCGGAATAAGATTGTTGTGTCGGATGCCTCCCGACCGTTATTTTGTGATGGGCGACAACCGCGACCACAGTAATGACAGTCGCTTTTGGGGATTTGTAACGCGCGATAACATCATCGGACCGGCGCAAAATGTTCTGTTCAACTACACGGGTTCCTCTTCACGAATCGGACTGTCATTGGAGTTGTTGCCCGAAGTCCCGGTGTCGGAACTTCCACAACCGGAGGAAGTCCCGCCGGCGGAGGAATAATGAGCGGTAATTTACGCGACTTATACACTTTTTCCAACGAAGCGCTTCTTAAACAGGCGCTCACGCATTCAAGCATGGGCGGACAACACAATGAACGTTTGGAATGGCTGGGTGATGCGTTGTTGGATTTTATTATCGGCGCAACATTGTTTGAACGTCATCCAAAAGCCGATGAAGGCACACTCACACATGCCCGCGCGAGTTTGGTCAACGGCAAAACATTGGCGGCGTGCGCGCGTCAAATAGGACTGCCGCGGGCGTTGCATGTCTCCGGCGGCGAAGCAAGAGGAGGTGGAAGACAACGTGACTCCATGTTGGCGGATGCATTTGAAGCTTATCTCGCCGCGGTTTATTTGGACGGCGGCATTACAGCGGCGCAAAAAGTTACGGAGATTGTTTTTGCGGAATTGATTTCCGAGTTGGACACCGCCATTAAAAGCGGCGGCGGGGCATTAAAAGACGACAAAACCCAACTGCAGGAATACCTGCAAAAACGCAAACGTCCTACGCCTCAATATCAAGTCATAAAACAAGGTGAAACATCAAAACGCCCGTTTATTGTCGTGGAATGTCGTTTGGATGAGAATGAAACAACCGTGGCGGTCGCCGGCAGTCGCCGCGAAGCCGAACAACTGGCGGGATGTTGCATGTTGGCGGCGCTTTTGGCATGACAACAAGATGCGGTTTTGTCGCAGTGGTGGGGCGTCCCAATGTCGGAAAATCCACTTTGGTTAACGCACTCGCCGGCGTAAAAGCAAGCATTGTTTCACGGCGACGACAAACCACTCGCGGCATTGTGCGCGCGGTTTGTGAACACAAACATGCACAAATGATTTTGTTGGATTCTCCCGGCTGGCAAACACGCGCCGATGGTGACTTCGCCCGCCGACTTAACGGCGGCGCACACTGGGCGGTGGAATCGGCGGATGCGGTCATCTTTATGCTCGCGCCGACATTGACCGATGAAGATGAAGAGTTTCTCACTCACTTGCCGGCGCAAAAGACGGTGGCGGCGGTTAATAAAATAGATTTGTTGAAAAACAAACGCAAACTGTTGCCGCTGGCGGATGAATTAAGACGACAACGCGATTTTGCCGCCATTGTCCCGTTGTCCGCCGCGCGAGGTGAAGGCGTCTCCGCTCTCGCCGATGAAGTTGTCGCCGTGTTGCCAAAGTCTCCGGCATTGTTTACGGACGGCACAACCGATGACCGTGACTTTTTGTTGGGGGAATTGCTGCGTGAGAAAATCTTCCGCGCCTTGGATGATGAACTCCCATATTGCGCCGGCGTTGTCGCACATGGTGAAGACAAAAACGGTGTCTGTCATGTCAATGCCGACATTTATGTGGAACGTCCTTCACAAAAGGCAATTGTCATCGGCGCGGGCGGAGACATGCTAAAAAAAATCACCACCGCCGCGCGGCGAGACATGGAACGCGCCTGCGGTGGAAAAGTCTTTTTACAAACTCGTGTCATCTCTCGTCCGGCATGGCGGCGTGATGT
>JAWONR010000092.1:0-3885 GCA_033865115.1 Candidatus Persebacter sydneyensis
ACACCGGCATTCGCGGCAAATTTGGCGTCACCGGTTTGTGCCAACAAGGCGGCAATGATTCCAGTCAACACATCCCCGGAACCGGCCTGTGCCAAAGATGGATTTCCCGCGCCGCATATTGTCCATCCGGCACTGTCGGCAATGACACTTCCCCCGCCCTTTAAGACAACAATCGCATGATACTTCTCCGCCAATTCCTGCGTGGACTTAATGCGTTCTTCATTAATTTCACTGGTTTTACATCCCAACAATTTCGCGGCTTCGGCGGGATGCGGTGTTAAGATTGTCGGCGCGTCCCGTCTTGCGAGTCCGACTGACAAAGTCCCCTCTTTCGCCAGAACATTCAACGCATCGGCGTCGGCAACCAATGGCGCATCACTTTCCACCGCCAGACTAACGGCTTCGGCGTTTTCCTCCCCCAATCCGGGACCGATGGCAATGCATGAAGCATCTGTAAAGTTTGACAATTGTTCGGCGCGTCTCCACATGACTTCCGGACATAAAAAGTCACATGGCAAAGCATCCTTCGCGGCGGCCAAGGCATAAACTTTTCCGGCTCCGAGTCTGACAGCGGCGCGAGACGCCAACATCAGCGCGCCAAGCATTCCATCATCCCCGCCGACAATGACCGCCGTGCCGGAAGTTCCCTTGTGACTGTTTTTCGTTCTTTGTAACTTTGAGAAACCAAGACCGTCCGCGGAACTGATTAACATGCCCGACGGTTGAGGCAGATTGTCACCTCCATCCAGATCTTCAAGACGGACATCCCCCGCCGCCGCGAGTCCGTCACCGGTGAACAATCCGGGTTTGAGTGCAAAAAACGTCACTGTTCTCGCCGCCATGACTGCATCTCCTATTGCGGCTCCGGTGTCGGCGTTTATGCCGCTCGGGACGTCTATTGACAACGCGCCGGTTGAATTGCGAATCAAAGACGCCATTTTGCCCTCGCTTTTGCGGTGAAGACCGACGCCCAAGAGTCCGTCAATGATTAATCCGTCTCCTTCGGGAATGTAGTCATGCATTTCGCCGCCGTGTTTGCACCATTCGGCATGAGCCTGCTTTGCATCCGGCGGAAGTCTTTCTTCTTCGCCGACAAAGACGACATGAACGGACATCCCCTTTTTCTTTAACCTCGCGGCGGCGATAAACGCATCTCCGCCGTTGTTGCCCGGACCGGCAAGAACAAAAACCGGACCGTTTGTCATCTCTCTGGCATGACGCGCAATCGCCTCTCCGGCGCGGGACATAATTGCATAAGAGTTCTCGTGTGCAAGCATCGCGCGTTCCGTGTCACGAATGGCGGTAATATTGTATAAGCTTTCCATTTAACGACTCCCTTCGTTTCAATTGTTAATTGTCTTGGTTGTTTCTCTCGGTTGTTTTGTCTCGGAGATTAATGATTATAACCGTTAATCGCGGCAACCGTCTCTTTTAATGAAAGTTGTCCGGGCGCGCTTTTCTCCGCCGCCGCGGCAAAGGCAATGCGCGACCCGTCTCTCGGCAGTGACAACCTCGCTCGCCGGGCGGTTTCGGACTCTCCCATGCCAATGACGACAACCCGATGCTCCCGCCATTGTTGCAGAAAGTCATGCAACACTTTTAATTCGTCTTCATTTTGCACGAGACATGCGGTTTTAAAGACATCGGCGCCGTTGTCAAAGGCGTTTTGTGCGGCGGTGTTTAAATTGTCCAATGATTCGGCGGCGAAAAAGTTATGACGCGAAACAATCACCGCCCGCCCGGTCTTTTTCGCGGCGGCGACAACTTGTGAAAGAATCGGTGAATTCAATTCAACATCCGCCGCCGCCGCCAACGGCAACAATTGACAAAACAATTCACATCTTGTTTTGTCATCACCGCGCCATTGTCCGCCCTCTTCCGCCGTGCGAATTGTCAAAATGAGCGGCAAACTTTGATAACCGGTCATTAACTCCCTTGCGGACTCATAATCACATTGTTCCGCCAAGTCCAGTCTTATTTCGGCAATGTCCAATCCGTCTTTTTGCATTGTCAAAAGCGAGTCAGTGTCCGCGGTTCTCCAAAAACTCGCCGCAACCCGCGGTTTGGACAATAAAGACAAAAACGCATCGCCCGACAAACTCATGACTCCAAAAACGCCAGTGTCCATGCCGCGCCAAAACCCGTCTCCGGTCCCGGCGCCGCTCCCAGTCCTCCTTTGCAGGACACGGCGGACAAGTCCAAATGCAACCACGGTGTTTGTTTGTCCATGAACTCACGCAAAAACAACGCCGCCAAAATATGGTCGGCTTCGCCCTCTTCGGCGCACTGTTTAATGTCGGCGCAGTCACTCTTTAACGCCGCGCGATAATCTTCAGCCAGCGGAAAAGAACACAATCTCTCGCCGCTTTTGTCCGATGCAACAAATGCTTTTTGTTGCCAAGTGTCATCAGTCGCAAAAACACCGCTCATTCGTTCTCCCAATGCGACATGCATTGTGCCGGTTAAAGTCGCAAACGACAAGGCAACATCAACACTCGGTTTTTGTCGAGACATCAGTGTTAAAGTGTCCGCCAATATCATTCGACCTTCGGCGTCACTGTGTACGACTTCTATTGTTTTGCCGGAGAGTGAGCGTATTTCTTCATCCGGACGATAGGCATTCGCGCCGACTGCATTGTCCGCCAACGCCAAATAAGCATCTATATTAACCGGCAGGTTTAACTTTGCCGCTCCCAACACCGCCGACAACACCACTGCGGCTCCCGCCATGTCTTTTTTCATTCCTCGCATATAACGCGCGGGTTTGACATTAACGCCGCCGGTGTCATAACAAACTCCTTTGCCAATCAATGCAACTCTCTTTTTGCCGCCGCCGTTATAACGCAACCGAACAATACAAGGCGGAGTTTCAGATGCGCGTCCGACAGCCAATATTGCTCCCGCGCCCATCTTTTTCAACTTCGCCGCATTAATAATCTCACTCTTAACTTTATGTTTGCGAGCTTCCGCCGCGGCAATCTTTGCAAACGCCGGGACGGTTAACACATTGGGCGGCAACCGACACAATGTCCGCGACAATGTATTGGCTTCCGCCGTTATTGAAGCATTGTTGGCGGTTTTGGTGTCACAACCGAAAAACGACCAGCGACAAACCGGACGTGAATCACCGGGCAAACGGGCGGCGGCAACCAATGCGGCATAAACTGTCAAACGCGCCGCTGATGACAAACGAACATCCGCCGCGAGTTTTGAACAGTCGGCAACCGGTAAAAGTGCTTTTCTTAACTCCTCCAACTGTTCAAAGACAGAGATGTTTTCCTTCCATTGAAGACGGACTATTAAACATCCGCCGGCAATTGTCGCCTGCGGTGGAGATTCACCTCCGCGTTTCTTTCTCGCGGCTGAAAGAAGTGTTGAATGAGGAGCGGTCTTTTCATCTTTTGCGCCGACAATTTGTAAGACGCCGTCAAAAGCGGCATATTCTTTCTCGGCGAGGTGTCGGCGGTTAGCCCGCCATGAGGGAGGGCGCAATCGCTGCAAACTCATGATGCGTAATCAACTTTCACCACCAAATATTCACGCGCGCCGGCGGGTGTTCGGACTTCAACACTGTCTCCGGTTTTTTTGCCGAGTAATGCGCGTCCCAACGGAGACCCCGATGACAACAATCCCTGCGACAAGTCCGCCTCATACTCACCGACAATCCGATAACGCGTCTTTTTCTCGTTTTCATCTTCAACAGTGATAAACGCACCAAAAATACAACGTCCGTCTCCTCCCGATGCCGCCGGGTCAATGACTTCAGCAGCGCCCAAAACCGACTCCAACTCTTTAATGCGGGCTTCCATGAGTCCCTGTTTGTCTTTTGCGGAATGATATTCGGCGTTTTCCGACAAATCACCGTGTGCGCGAGCTTCGGCAATG
>JAWONR010000093.1:0-3836 GCA_033865115.1 Candidatus Persebacter sydneyensis
GTTTTGGTTGCAACATGCAGTTATGCTTTCGCCTCTGTTTTCGGACTGCGATTTCGCAAATGGGGCGTGCCGCCGCTTTCCATTGCGGCGGGACAGACGGCATGTTCTTCAATGATGGTTTTGCCGTTAATGTTGTGGATTGACAGTCCGTGGACATTGCCCGCGCCGAGCATCCAGACATGGGGGGCGTTGGCGGGAGTGAGTGTTTTGTCAACGGCGGTGGCGTATATTTTATACTTTCGGATTATTGCGGTTGCCGGCGCGACCAATGTCACACTGGTGACTTTTCTGGTGCCGGTGAGCGCAATACTTCTTGGCGTTTTGTTTTTGGGGGAGGTGTTGGAAGCGAAACATTTTTACGGCATGGCGCTTATTGGCGTTGGCTTGGCGTTTATTGACGGGAGGTTAATCAAAAAACAATGGCGAACATAAACGAAAAGCGCTGGGAGACGGTAAAACAGAGACAGTCGGCGGATTTCATTTATGCGGTGAAATCCACCGGCATATATTGTCGTCCGGGATGTTCATCCAAACTTCCGTTGCGCGGCAATGTGGTGTTTTTTACAAACGGAGAAGATGCGTTACGCGCGGGTTTTCGCGCCTGTAAAAGATGTCGTCCGGACAAATCGGATTCCGATTCATGGTTCATCTCTGCATGTCGGACATTGGAGACTGAAGAACCCGCGCCGTCTCTTAATGAATTGGCGGCGGCGGCAAACATGGGCGCCCGACACTTTCATCGCATGTTTTCACAACGCGCCGGAATTACGCCAAAACAATATGCCCTGCAAGTACGAAGGCAAAAATGGCGAGCTTGTCTTAAAAACGGAGGACGAATTATTGATGCGGTTTTTGATTCCGGTTTCAACTCCGGCGCGCGCGCTTATGAAAAAGTCGGTGAAGATTTGGGCATGACTCCCGGTGCATATCGGCGCGGCGCACCCGGTGAACAAATTCAATGCGCAGTCACCAATTGCGCACTTGGCAAGATGCTTGTCGCCGCCACAAAGAGAGGAGTTTGTGCGATTCATCTTGGTGACTGTGAAAAAACACTGCGGGCGATGGTGCAAAAACAATTCCCGCGCGCGGTTTGGACTGAAGGAGACAAAACATTCTCAACATGGGTGCGAAAAGCCGCGGCATTAACTCGCGCACCGCACATGGAGTCCGATTTGCCGTTGGACATTCGCGGTACGGTATTCCAACAAAAAGTATGGCGTGCATTACAAACACTCCCGCCGGGCAAACCGTCATCATATTCGGATTTGGCAAAGTCCGTCGGTTCACCAACCGCCGTTCGCGCAGTTGCCTCTGCCTGCGCGCGAAACCCGGTTGCAGTTATTGTTCCGTGTCATCGCGTTGTCGGCAAAAACGGCGCGTTGTGCGGTTATCGGTGGGGAGTTAATAGAAAGCGTGAATTGTTGACAAAAGAAAAAGCCGCGGTAAAAGCATAAGTCGGCATAAAACCCGCGAAACCAACTCCAACATCACAACTTCAACATTAAGAGCAGGACAACATTCGTTCCAGTGCGGTTTTGGCGAGTCGGGCGTCTTCTTCCGGGACTTTAATTTGATTGACGACTTTGCCGTCGGCGAGTGATTCCAGATTCCATGCCAAATGTTGCGGGTCTATGCGCGCCATTGTGCTGCACATACACACCATCGGAGACATAAAACGAATAACCTTGCCTTCCGGTTTAAACTCTTCGGCGATGCGCTGCACCAAATTCAACTCCGTGCCGACAAGCCAGCGGGTGTTGGGCGGGGCGGCGGCGATGGTTTTTATGATTGTCTCCGTGGAACCGACATAATCGGACAACTCACACACTTCCTCGCAGTTTTCCGGATGAGATATGACAAACCCGTCCGGATGTGCCTCACGAAACTCGGTAATGTGATGCGGGCGAAACATTTGATGAACGGAACAAAAACCCTTCCACAAAATAATCTTCGCGCGGTGAATGTCTTCTGCGGACAATCCTCCCATTGGCAAATCAAAATCCCAAACCGCCATGTCGTCTTTGGAGAATCCCATTGTACGCGCCGTCCATCTTCCCAAATGCTGGTCGGGGAAAAACAACACTTTGGAGCGGCGTTCATAACACCAGTTCAAGACTCCCGCCGCGTTGGAGGAAGTACAAACAATCCCGCCGTGTTTCGCGCAAAACGCCTTTAAATCAGCGGCGGAATTGATATAAGTCACCGGCGTCACTTCCGCCTCGGTGTCCAACACCTGCGACAATTCACGCCATGCGCGTTCAACTTTCGCCAAAGACGCCATGTCTGCCATTGAACAACCCGCCGCCAAATCGGGCAGGGTGACAATTTGTTGTTCGGAGGTTAGAATGTCGGCAACTTCCGCCATAAAATGAACACCACAAAACACGATGAATTCGGAGTCACTTTCCGCCGCGAGTCGTGAGAGTTTGAGGGAATCACCGGTTAAATCGGCGTGTCTATAAACATCGGCGCGTTGATAATGATGCGCCAACAGCCGCACACGGTCGCCCAAACGTTGCCGCGCATCGGTAATCCGCCGCTGACAATCATCGTCTGGAATTGCCGCAAACTGCGAAAAATTAATCGCCACTTCCTGCATAAAAGCATTATATCACATGCCGCCATTTGATACAATGCGGCAATGACAATTGGCGGAAGAGTGGCTATTTGGGCGGCGGCGGCGGTGTTGCTGGGCGCGGCTCACGCCAAAAACGGCTTTGATTTGTCGGCGGCGACTATTCCGGCGGACGAAATCCTGCAAGGCGGACCTCCCAAAGACGGCATTCCCGCAATTATGAGTCCGGTTTTCACCTCCGCAGAAGATGCGGATTTTATCAATGATGATGAATTGGTTATTGGAGTTGTAATTAACAATGACGCGCGCGCATATCCGATAAAAATCCTCAACTGGCATGAAGTTGTCAATGATGACTTCAACGGCATGCCGGTCGCCGTAACATATTGTCCGTTGTGCGGCAGCGGAGTGGTGTTTGACGCGAACATTGACGGTCAACAACATCAATTCGGCGTTTCCGGACTCCTTTACAACAGTGATGTATTGTTATACGACCGTCAAAGTGACTCTTTATGGTCTCAACTTTTACGCCGCGGCGTGAGCGGCAAATACGCGGACACTCCGTTGCGGGCGTTGCGGGCGGAACACTTGCCGTGGGGGGAGTGGCGTCGTCGTTATCCTCGGACAAAAGTGTTAACAACGGACACCGGCGAGTTCCGGGATTACAACAAAGACCCGTATGCGGGATACATCAGCGACAGGTCGACATTTTTCCCGGTTAAACCGTCCGCGCCGGCGGAGTTTCATCCAAAAGAGTGGGTATTGGGCGTTGTGATTGGTGATTCGGCAAAGGCATATCCATTTTCACAACTGTCGAAAAATGGCGAGTCACAAATACGCGACAAAGTTGGCGGTGAAGACATTACAATACATTGGAACGCCGAAACACGTTCGGCTCGAGCCGAGTGGGTTAATGACAATGGAGCGGCATTACGGTCGTTTTGGTTTGCGTGGTTTGCTTTTCATCCGGATGGTGAAGTCTTTCGAGCGAAATAAGACGATGTGTATGATGAGAAAGGATGTTGGTTCCAATCTCTCTGCGAGCAATCACGCAGACCCTCTGCAAGTTGTCAAAAAAACGGCATAATTTTGCACATTCACATAAACAAAAACCGTCTTTTTTGATGTGAGTTTAGTATGTTTTCGGGGGTATATTTTGGTTTATTAGTCCGATTTCCGTCAGTTTTGTGGGTTTTCCGGAGTTCTAAAGTCCGCGGAGCCGGATTCCGTTTGGGGCTTATTTGGAGCTTAAAGAGGGTTA
>JAWONR010000094.1:0-3828 GCA_033865115.1 Candidatus Persebacter sydneyensis
GGACTTTCCCCAGCCTCCGCCGCCCGGTGTCTGGATTATGAATGTGTCACCGGGATTCATCTTTACCTGCGCACAACCGCCGAGATTCTCTAAAACACCGTCTTTGCGTAAGACCATGTTTTTGCCCGGTTTGCCGTCTTTCCCGCCCAATAACCCGCTCGGGGCAACTTTGCGGCGCGATGATAATATTGCGGCGTCTCCATGCTTCAGAAATAACAAACGCCTCTCAGCACCATAACCGCCGCGGTGTTTTCCCGCTCCGCCGCTGCCGCGCCTAATGTTGAATGACTCCAAACGCAACGGATGACGAGTCTCCAACACCTCCGGGTCTGAAGCTCGTGAGTTGGTCATGTGTACCTGCATTGCATCACCGCCGTTTACTCCCGGTGACGCGCCGCCGCCTCCACAAATGGTCTCGTAATACTGTCCGCCGTCCGCGCCAAAGGTGAAGTTGTTACAGGTTCCCTGTGAATGTGCACAAACTCCCAATGCCGCAAAAACCGCGTCCGCTATGTTTTGTGATACTTCAACATTTCCCGCCGCCACCGCCGCCGGTGGTTTGGGGGATAACATGCTGTTGGAGGGAATGAGTAAACGCACGGGACGCATGATTCCATCGTTTAATGGCATGTCTTCGCCGGTTAAGACTCGCAGACAATAAATCACCGCCGCATAAGTCACCGCTTTTGGCGCGTTAAAGTTGTGAGGATGAACCGATGATGTGCCGGTGAAGTCAAAAACCGCCGTTTGTTTGTTAACTCGTACGGCGACTTTTATTGTTGAACCGTCATCCAACATCACACTTGACTTTCCACTCTTTAACTTTTGCAACAAACGACGACACGCGCGCGCCGCGTTGTTTTGAACATGATTCATGTACGCTTCGACAGTCGGCTTGCCAAAGTCCGAAGTTGCACGACTCATTTCCAAAACACCCGCCGATAATGACGCAATTTGCGCGCGTAAATCAGCAAGATTTTGTTCGGGATTGCGCGCCGGATATTCAACACTCTTTAATAAGGAAAGAATCTCTTTTTCCCGCAACTCGCCGTTTTTAACCGCCGCAAAAAGCTCAATACAAACGCCTTCTTCATTGATGTGTGATGATGACGCCGGCATGGAACCGGGCGATACGCCGCCAATGTCGGCATGATGTCCGCGCGCGGCGACATAATAATCAGGTGCGCCGGTTTTGCCGTCCAAACGCCCGCCGCGGATTAATGTGATGTCCGGCAAGTGTGTCCCGCCATGATAGGGGGAGTTCAACATGAAGACATCACCGCGCCGAATGCCGGGAGGTGATTGTGCAATTAAATGACGAACACTGTCACTCATGGAGCCCAAATGAACCGGAATATGAGGGGCGTTTGCCAATAAATTACCGCGGCGGTCAAACAACGCACATGAAAAGTCCAATCTCTCGCGAATGTTAACCGACACCGCCGTGCGCCGTAAAGTTTCTCCCATTTGTTCAGCAACCGCCATAAAACGACGATTAAATATCTCCAACATCGCCGGAGTCGGACGAGTTGCAACACTCGGCGCGGATGATTTTTTCTCCCGTCTTAATAACAATGCGTCATCAAGTGTTTCCGCATGCCAGCCGGGGTCTATCGTCACCGTGTTCCATTTGTCGGTGATAATCGCCGGACCAGAGACGGTTTCGCCTTTTGTCAATTGTTGCCAGTCATAAAACGGAACTCTCCGCTTTCTTCCATTAAAAACCGCCGGATATAAACCCCGTAACGCCGGTGATGTCGGTGATGATGATGATGACTTTTGTAAAGGTGACGGATGAATTGATGTCTCCACTTCGGCGGCGGCGGCAATGACTTGGCGGGCGGGAGCGCGAAATCCGTATAACCGCCGATGTGCGGATTCAAACGCCGCTCGCATTGTGCGGGAGTTGTTCCACGGCACGGGAATTAATGACTCCACGCCGTCATAACGACATAAAATGCGGCGGGATATGATGACTTTTCCTTTGGGCATGTCGGCAACGGCTTGTTTCTCCAACATGCGAATGAGAGACGGCAATGTTGATGATGACAACGGACATTCGGCGGAACGACGTTTAATCACGCCGATATTCGCCCGTCCAATTCCCCACGCCGATAAAACAGATGCGCGGCGAGCAACTAATGCTCGCTTTGCACCAACTGACTCCGCCAACATGCAAATGTGTTGTCCGGAGGCGCCGCCAAAACTGTTAATGATTCCCGCGGCGGGGTCGGCTCCGCGGGAAACCGATATGCGACGAACTGCAGCAGCCATGTTTTCAACCGCCACGCGAATAAAACCTTCGGCAAGAGCCGTCTCACTCATGCCGATTGTTTTGGCGGATTCTCGCAAAGCTCGGCGGGATGATTCAACATCCAACGGCAGGTCATGTTTGGAACCGAAGATTGCCGGGAAAAACTCAGGATTCAACTTCCCCAAAACCGCATTGCAGTCAGTAATTGTCGGCGGACCGCCTTGACGATAACATGCCGGACCCGGTGTCGCTCCCGCTGAATGAGGACCGGCAACAAGTCGTCCATCCGACACCCGAACAATGGAACCGCCGCCGGCGGCGACAGTGTGAATGTCCAACATCGGCGCAAAAAACGGCGCACCGCCGACTTGATTTTCAAAACGCATGTCGCCTTCGTCCGCCAATGCAACATCAGTTGATGTTCCGCCCATGTCAAAACTAATGACGCGATTAAAACCGGCTCTCCGTGCTGATTGTTGAGCGCCGACAACACCGCCGGCGGGACCGGACATAATCATGTTAACCGCGCGTAATGCACCGGCTTCCATTAACGCGCCGTTGGACTGCATAAACAACAACCGAACACCTTTTTCACATTGTGCGCGCAATGATGTTGTGAATTTGACAACTGCGGAGTGTAAGTAGGCATCGGCGACGGCGGTCATTGCGCGGGGGATGAATTTGACAAGCGGTGCGGCAAGATGACTCGCAACAACACATGGAATGCCCGCCGCCTGCGCCAGTTGGACAAGTCGTTTTTCATGCCGGGGATGAGAGAATCCATGCATGAGTGCGATGGCAACGGCGGCGAATCCGTCATCGGCGAGTTTTTGCATGATGACTTTCGCCGCGGTTTCATCCAATGCGCGGACGGTTTTACCGTTTGCGCCGATTCTTTCATCAATCTCCACGGCGCGCGCCCATAACTGGGGAAGACGATGATTTTCCAATCCGAACAAGTTTGGACGTGTTTGGTCTCCAATGATTAATGCATCGGCAAAACCGCGAGTGATGACAACGGCGGTTTTTGCGCCTTTTCTTTCTAAAAGCGCGTTGGTGGCAATTGTCGCGCCGATTCGTATCTCTTCAACTTTGTCCGCCGGTAATATTGCGGAGGAGGGAAGTCCCAACATATCACGCGCCGCCGCCAAACCGCCGTCCGGAGCGGAGGAGGGACGTTTGTCGGTATAAACATGTCCATGAGGAGACACGCCGATAATGTCGGTGAATGTGCCGCCTCGGTCAATCCAAAAACGCCATTTTTGCATTAATACTCCCTCTGCCGCAAGAGATGGTTATAATGCGGTTGTGAAAAAAATAGATGAAATTTTGCAGACGATGACTGACGGCGATTTGCGAGACAACTTACAGCGCGCCGAGGAACAAGCGCGCATGGAAGACGCCGCAAGACGCATTGTCGCCGCCGCCGGATTTGAAGACATCGGTTGTCGCGCGGCATGGTCTGAAGACGGCGCGTTGCATTTGTCGTCATCGCCCGCCGCCGTTGTCCGCATGCGACAAATGCATGATTCATTGTTGATTCAACTCCAACGGGAGTTTCCCGATATTAAACA
>JAWONR010000095.1:0-3783 GCA_033865115.1 Candidatus Persebacter sydneyensis
ACTCTTCCCGCGCCGCGGCGGATTGTCCGAATGTCGGACCGCCTTCTTCTAAAAACCGTCTCTCCTCCGCGCTGCTTTCGCGGTTGAGAATCGCGTTACGGTGTGGAAAACGACCAAATTGACGAATGATCTCCAAATGTTCGCGGGCATAATGCACACTCGCCACAAACTCCTCGCGCCGTGACGGAAAACGAGTTTGCATCTCCTCAAAAGCCGACACACAACGAGCTTGGTTCTCCATGTCTTCACTGTGCTCCAGCGGCAAATAAAAAAAACGACTGTGTGCCGGAGGCAGTTGTAAATCCATGCCCGATTCCATCGCCGACAAACACGCCGACAACGCGAGTTTGTCTCCGCTAAACGCCTCCGCCGTGCCGCGAAAAATCGCGCGTGTCATTTGGTCGGACAAAAGAATGTACGCCATTAATCCTTCCGGCGTCTCCCGCCATGATTCCAACTCGCCGTCCAGAACCTGCCGAATCATGTCGCCGAACTTCGCCCGCATGTCGGCATCGTCTTCCGCCCGTGAGCCAAACCATAAGGCATGACGGTCAGTCGTCACCCAGCCGTCTTTCAGCTCGCCAAACCAATAATCTAAAATATTTCGCGCTGTCATTGTGTTTTCCCCCTTGCTAAACGCCCGTTGGAGACGTAAATGACATAATTATAACGCCCAGCGCGTATAATTCACCGTATGTAAGGAGACGAAATGATGAATGATACCGCGGTCGCACTTCTAAAAAAACTCATCGCCTGCCGGTCAATCACACCCGCCCAAGACGGCGCGATGGATCTGGCAGATGAAATTTTGACCTCCGCGGGGTATTCCACCCAGCGACTTCCCGCCGGCGGCGTTGATAACTTGTGGGCGACCAACTCCGATTCGCCGAAACTGCTCTTTGCCGGACATGTTGATGTTGTGCCTCCCGGTGACTTGGAACTGTGGAAAAGCGAACCTTTCACCGCCGAAGAAAGAGACGGATTTGTCTACGGACGAGGCGCCGCCGACATGAAATCCGGAGTCGCCGTTATGATTCATATTGCATGCCAGCTCCGTGATGTGCCCGGCATCGCCATGCTTTTGACTTCGGATGAAGAAGGTCCCGCCACACACGGCACTCAATATGTGGTGAAATGGCTGAAGGACAAAGGCGTCACAATTCCTTATGCGCTTGTCGGTGAACCAACCGGAGAAGGTGAGTTTGGAGACACAATTAAAATCGGACGCCGCGGTTCATTCACCGCGCGTATTACCGTCCGCGGACAACAGGGGCATATCGCCTATCCGCACAGGACGGACAATCCAATTCCGAAGTTGATGAACGCATTGTCTGAAATATTACGACAAAACGAAAAAAACGCGGATAAAAAATCAGATGACTTTCCGCCCACCGGCGCGCAAGTTGCGTTGATTAATGCCGGCGTCGCCGAGAATGTCGTGCCGGCAAACGCGACTGCGACTCTTAACTTTCGTTATTCGCCCGAAGACACGCCCGAAACACTCCGGCAAATGACGGAATCATGTTTGGAAAACGCCGCGGCGGGAATGTGGAAGTGTGAATGGTTTCACAGCGCATCTCCATATCGCACTCCCGGTGACGGACTTTTAGTGCGCGCATTACAAGACGGCATTTCCGCCGTTTGCGGACGACAAGCAAACCTGTCCGCCGCCGGCGGTGTTTCGGACGGGCGTTTTTTGCGCGACATTTGTGATGAAGTCGCGGAGTTTGGCGTTGCCAATGAGTCCATGCACGCGCCCAATGAACGCGTCTCTTGTGACGAAGTGCGCATGCTCACTGATATTTTTGAGCGAGTCGCACGACAACTGTTACAGGCGGAATAAGTGCGCATGTCGGCGCGCGCCTCTATATTAATGCGGCGGCGGTTTCGCTATTTTTCATGGCGGCGGGAATGGCCGGCGGCGATTGTCATCATCGGCGTGTTGTTGCCGTTGTATTGGCTGTCAATGCCTCCGGGAGTGACTTTTGAAGACACCGGCATGCTTGCCGCCGTGTGTTATCGTTCCGGATTGTTGCATCCGCCCGGTTATCCGTTGTATTCCATGTTATGCGCGCCGTTTGCCGGACTGTCGGATGTCTTGCCGATTAATCCCGCGCGTGCGACGGCATTGTTGTCGGCAATTGCCGCCGCCGCCGCATGTGTTTTGTTTTATGAAGTCGCACGGCGTTTTGGCGCGCGGACAATTATTGCAGTCATCGCGGCGATGACATTGGGAGCGGGAGCGCGGTTTTGGTCACAGGCGATAATTCCGGAAGTGTATGCGTTAAACGCATTGTTGGTGATGGCGACATTAACGGCGGTTTTGCGATGGACACGCGCGCCTTGGCGGAGGCGTTTGTACTGGTTGTTTTTCCTGTTTGGATTGGGACTTGCAAATCACTGGCCGTTGTATGTCATTCATGCGCCGGTGTTTGCATTGTTGGGTTGGCGGCGGTTTGGGAGATTGAAGAGTCCGCATTTATGGGCGGGCGGTTTAATCATGTTGGCGTTGGGATTGTCGCCTTATGGTTATATTTTATTGCGCGCGGACGGCGGTGAATTGTTGTCATTGTTTCCGCCGCCGCAGGATGTGAATGCGTTGTTGGCATATATAGCGCGCGATGTTTATACGACAACACCGACTCCAACTCCGGAATGGACACAGTGCGCGGCAAACGGTGTGTATGCTTTATGGTTGTTGGCGGCGGAATATTCCTTTGTCGGCGCGTTGTTGGCGGCGGCGGGGGCGATAATGTTTTGCCGAAGTCAGCCGTTAAATAGAAGTGTCGCCGTGTTATGGGGTGTTGTTGCAAGTGCGCCGGCGTTGTCAATGTTTTTGTGTGAGGGAAGCGGCACGGTTGGAAAGACGGTTTACGCCGCTTATCCGTTGCCGGCGATGATATTCTTAATGTTGTTAATTACGGAAGTGTTTCGCCGTCCGCCGATGTTGGCGGCAAATATTGCGGCGGCGGCGTTGGCGGCGGGTGCGGGAATGATGAATTGGCGGGAAAACAATCGCGCCGGTGATGACTTCGCCGAACAATATTCAACGGCGGTTTTGTCGGCTTTACCGTCCGGTGCGGCGTTTTTAATCACTGAAGATTTGGACTTTCCGTTGTTTTATCGCCATCATGCTTTGGGCGAGCGGGATGATGTTGTTGTGATGACAAACGCGGAAGAGTTTGAAAGTCATCATGGACGGCGTTTTGACACGGGTTCTCGCCGTCCGGGCGGCGTGCGTGATTGGGGAGTTTTGCAGGAATGGGCGGCGGAAGATGAAACTTTTACATCTTCGCCGTTGCCGGAGTCGTTAATGAAGTTATATCACCGTCTTCTGCAAAGATACTCCCGGTTTGGCGAAACCCGACAGTGGGATAAAAAGGCGGTGCGGTATGGAATCTTTTCAGTGTCACGGGCGTTAACTTCCGCGTCACTTTCGCGCGAGCTTACTGAAGAAGAGTCTGAAATATTGTCATCAGTGTCGCAAACGCCCGAAGGACTCTACGGACGACTTATTGCGTTATTAAAAGCGGGAAAGGCAGATTCGCCTGAAGCGCGTGAGACATTGTCTGCGGTTCGCACCGTTCATGGTAGTTTGTTTCCGGAATGGCGCGCGAGATTGTTGCATTATGAAGGTGTGTTGGATTTCTTTCAAGGAATGCCCGAAAAGTCCCGTAAAAAATGGCGGCGTGCATTGGCGTTGGACAATGCGGCGGACAATCCCGCGTTGATTGATTTATTACACTTAATGGCGGCGATGGAAGAGTGGGAGTCGTATGCGAA
>JAWONR010000096.1:0-3599 GCA_033865115.1 Candidatus Persebacter sydneyensis
CCCATAAAAGAATCGGGGGAAATTCAAAGAAATCGGGAAAATTAGGTGAAATTGTTGCAATGCAACAAAAATATGATAATATAGGCGTCATGGAAAGTTGGAATGAAAACAGCGTGTCGTTGCTGGCGGGACAAAAAATGGCGGCGGCATGGAAGCGATTAGCGGACGCATTGGCGGCGGATCCTCAGTTATGGTTGTCCGTTGTCGGCGAGGCACAACAAAAACAAATGCAGGCCACTGAACAAATCGGCAAAGAAGGCGGCAATGCCGCTCCGCCAAAAGGTGACCGCCGTTTTGCCGCCGAACAATGGCATAACAATCCTTTTTTCACCTTTCTCATGCAAAACTATCTCTTGGGCGGCGAAGCGATGATGACAATCATTGAACGCGCCAATGTCTCCGAAGAAGACAAAAAACTCCTGCGATTTGCGGCAAAACAATATGTTGATGCGGTCTCTCCCGCCAACTTTCCGATGACCAATCCCGAAGTGTTGGAGGAAACCGCCAAAACCGGCGGACAAAACTTTGTCCGCGGCATGCAAAACTTCGCCGCCGACATGCAAAGCGGCGGCGTCAGCAACACCGACAAAACCGCCTTCGCCATCGGTGAAAACATCGCCTGTACGCCGGGCAAGGTCATCTTCCAAAACGACATCATGCAACTGATAGAATACGCCCCGCAAACCAAACAGGTTTACACTCGTCCGTTGTTAATTGTCCCGCCGTGTATTAACAAATATTACATTTTGGACTTGCAACAACATAATTCATTTGTCGCCCACGCCGTCGCCGCCGGTCAGCGTGTGTTTTTGGTGTCTTGGGCGAGTGCCGGCGAGTCACAACGCCGTTTGGGATGGGATTTTTATTTAAGAGAAGGCGTGATGTCGGCGATTGAAGTCGTCACCACACTGTGCGGACGTGAAAAGATTAACACACTTGGTTTTTGCATCGGCGGAACAATGCTGGCATCGGCATTGGCGGTGTTGGCGGCGGGCGGTGAACGCCCCGCCCATTCCATGACGCTTTTGGCGACATTGTTGGACTTTTCCGACAGTGGTGAAATTGGACTGTTTATTGACGAAGATTATGTCAAGGCGACCGAGGAGCGTTTTGCCGAAGACGGCGGCATTGTCAACGGCGGAGAGTTGGCACGCGGTTTTGCGACACTCCGCCCGAATGATTTGATATGGCCGTATTTTATTAACAACTATTACCGGGGACAAAAACCGCAGGCGTTTGATTTGTTGTTTTGGAACGCTGATTCGGTTAATTTGCCGGGACCGATGTTTGCGGAGTATTTACGCGCTTGTTATTTGGAGAATCGGATAGCCGACAAAACGGCGGTTTTTTGCGATACAGAGACGGATGTTTCGACGATTAACATTCCGACTTATGTTGTCGCCTGTGAGAAAGACCACATTGCGCCGTGGCAGGCGGCATATTCCGCGGCACAGTTGTTGGGAGGCAAGACTCGTTTTACTCTGGCGGCAAGCGGACACATTGCCGGCATTGTCAATCCGCCCTCTCTCAAAAAAGGATGGCATGCGACGGCTCCGATGACTTCAACAAAAGACGAATCGGAATGGCGGGCATCCGCCAAACAGACTCCGGGCGGTTGGTGGGATGACTGGACACAGTGGCTTGCCAAACACAGCGGGAAAAAGATTACGGCTCCCAAAAAACCGGGGAGTGTTCGTTATGCGCCGTTAAAGGATGCGCCCGGCGACTATGTGCGCGCGTCCACATCTCAACAGGAGCAGAATCATGAATGAAGCAGTCATTATCGGCGCACGCCGCACCGCCATCGGCAAGTTTTCGGGTACATTGTCGGGCATTTCCGGAGCTCAATTGGGCGCATTGGCAATTGCTGATTTATTAAAACAAACGGACACCGCTCCCGACTCGGTAAATGAAGTGATTATGGGACAGGTATTAACCGCCGGTGTCGGACAAAATCCGGCGAGACAGGCGTCAATGGCGGCGGGCATTTCCAAGGAAACTCCGGCGATGACCATTAATCAAGTTTGCGGCAGTGGTTTACGCGCGGTGCATTTGGCGGCGCAGGCAATTATTTGTGGTGAGGCTGAAGTTGTTGTCGCCGGCGGACAGGAAAACATGAGTGCGAGTCCGCATGTTCTTAACAATTCACGCAGCGGCATGCGATTGGGAGACGGCGTATTGACCGACACCATGGTTTATGACGGATTGACAGATGTTTTTAATCAATATCACATGGGCATCACCGCGGAAAACATCGCCAAAAAACACGGTGTTTCTCGCGAGGAACAGGATGCTTTCTCTCTCGCCTCACAAACCAAGGCGGCAAAAGCTCAAAAAGACGGACATTTTGTTGATGAAATTTTACCGGTTGAAATACGTCCACGCCGCGGCGACCCGATAGAGTTTAACCAGGATGAATTCATTCGCGGCGACACTACGGCGGAATCACTCTCTTCATTGCGTCCTGCTTTCCAAAAAGAAGGAACTGTCACACCGGGCAATGCTTCGGGGATTAATGACGGAGCGGCGGTGATTTTAGTGATGAATGCCAAGACTGCGGCGGCGAAGAACTTACGCCCGTTGGCGACAATACGCGCGGCGGCGAGTTGTGGAGTGGATCCTGCATTCATGGGAATGGGACCGGTGCCGGCATCTCAGAAATGTCTTCAAAAAGCGGGTTGGAGCGCGGACGAATTGGACCTTATGGAAATTAATGAAGCATTTGCGGCTCAGGCCATTGCGGTTAATCGCGAAATGAAATGGGACGAGGACAAAGTTAATGTTTCAGGCGGCGCAATTGCATTGGGACATCCCATTGGAGCTTCCGGCGCGCGGGTGTTGGTGACATTATTGCATGGAATGGCTCGGCGGAAAGCCAAAAAGGGATTGGCATCTTTGTGTATTGGCGGCGGTATGGGTATCGCTTTGGCGGTGGAGTTGGCTTAAAATCAATTTATTAACCACGGAGAAGAAACCATGACTCAAAAAACGGCATTAATAACCGGTGGATTAGGCGGCATTGGCACTGCCATTTGTCAGGGCATGCAACGCGCGGGATATCGCGTGGCGACGACATACATTCACAATGGTGAGCGTCTTGAACGCTGGCAACAACGGCAAAAAGAAGGGGGTTATGACAAATTCCACCCTTATTTGTGCAATGTCAGCAACTGGGATGACTGTGTGGCGTTAAAAGACAAAATAAAGGGCGATTTGGGCGATGTTGATGTACTTGTCAACAACGCGGGCATCACCAGAGACGGTTTATGCCGCAAAATGACGCCGGAAATGTGGGACGAAGTCATCACCACCAATCTAAGTTCGGTCTTTTATATGTCGCGTCAGTTTGTTGAAGATATGAGCACGCGCGGATTTGGGCGCATCATCAACATTTCTTCAGTCAACGCACAAAAGGGACAGTTTGGACAGGTCAATTACTCGGCGGCGAAAGCCGGCATTCATGGATTCACCAAGGCGCTGGCACAGGAAGTTGTCACCAAAGGCGTAACTGTGAACACCATATCACCGGGTTATATCGGCACAGACATGGTCATGGCGGTTGCGGAGGAAGTTCGTGAAAAGATTCGCGCACAAATTCC
>JAWONR010000097.1:0-3539 GCA_033865115.1 Candidatus Persebacter sydneyensis
GGCGGCAAAAAGCGACTCCCATAAATGTTGCGCGTAAGCGGAGTCCGATAAAACATAAAATGTGTTGTCTTTTGCACGCGGTTCGGCGACAATTATCGCCGACACTTCGGCGACTCTTGTTTGTACAATCTCATGATTAACAGGCGGCGGCACCGCACACAAACGCGACAACACCGCCGCCGCGCGTTCACCGCAGATTCCAATTTGACAATGTGAATCACGGCGCGCAATGTCAATACGCGGTGTCATCATATTTGTCGCCGGTTTTAACTCCGGCGAGGATGACAACAACAACATTTCATCTTCACTCAACCGACAACACAAAACACCGTTGTCATCTGCTTTGGAAGTGTTTGTCGGCGGTGCGTTGTCCAAACAGTCGCCTTTAAAGCCTGAACGCGGCAATGCTGACAAGTCACAAATACCCGCCGGCGGAGACTGTAACTCGTCCGCGAGTGATTCCACGATGTCAACATCTTTCGCCCAAGTCACGCCCGCATCAAAAACAGTCGCCAGCGGACTGCGCCATTTTTGGAAAATGGAATCATTCATTTTTTCGCCTCCTTTTTGGGCGCATAAAAAGGCGGCGACATTGTCTGCGCTTCCATAACTTCACCATCCGCGGCGCGCAAGTGTAAAACACCGCCTGTCGCGGGAGTTTCCGGCGGACCATAAGCCAGTCCGATGATTCGCCGCAATGTCGGAGAGTAAGAAACCGAAGTCACACGTCCGGCGACTTCACCGGCGGTGTTAATGACCAAATCCGATTCATCAACTCTATGCCGATGTAAATCCATGACAAATCCAAAGAGTTTTTGTTTTATGCCGCGCGCGCGATGAATGTCCAACGCTCTTTTGCCGAGATAAAAGTCTTTGTTTTTGCCGAGAGCCCATTCCATGTTCGCTTCAAGCGGCGTGGTAATTCCATCCGTATCTTGTCCGACAATGATGTGTCCTTTTTCCAAACGCAAAAGTCGTTGTGCTTCCACGCCAAACGGACGCGCTTTTTCGGACAACTTATTCCACAATGCCATGGCATAACCGGACGGAATGTGAATTTCACATCCTTTTTCGCCGACAAATCCGGTGCGCATGATAATTGCCGAAGAATCACCGGTTGGCACTTCCGCCGCGCGCATTGGCGGCAAATCGGCATTGTCTCCCCACAATTCCGAGAGTATGGAAGGCGCTTCAGGACCGGCGAGATTCACCGCCGCATAAGCGGAAGTCATGTTAAGAATATCCGCGCGCAAACCCCATCGCGCTCGCCACAAAAGCATCTGTCTATATACCGCATCGGAGTTTCCGGTGGTGGTGGTCACCCAAAATCTTCCGTCATTTAAACGCGCCGCCACGCCGTCATCAACAATAAAACCGCTTTCATCCAACAACAATGCATAACGAACAGTGTTGGGTTTTTGATTGTCATGGGAGCCCGCATAAAAACGATGTAAAAACTCCGCGGCGTCTTCTCCGCTGATTTGCATCTTTCCGAGTGTGGAAATGTCAATAATGCCAAGTTCATTACGGACGGCGAGAGATTCGGCTTCAATATCACCATAATGCGCCGGGCGCAGCCACGCGCCGGCGGGCATAAACTTCGCCGACAAATGAACATGCGCACGATGTAATGCAGAACGCCGAACCGGATGAGGTTCATTTGCCATTTGCGCGAGTGTCTCTTCCGCCGCCGGCGGACGGGCGGTAATTTGTCCGAGTGTTTCGGGTGAACAGTTTCGTTTTGTCGCCAAGTGTCTTAACACCAACATATTGCCGAGTTTCCCCTGAGCCGGTCCCATGCCGGCGGTGGTGTATCGTTTTAAGAGTTGAATGTCGTCAAAACCTTCATCAACTGCGTCTTCCAAATCTTTCGGACGCAAATCATGTTCATAATCCACAAACGCCATGCCGTCCGTGGCATAAATCACTCTGTCGGGCGATGCAACATTGTCCGCCGGCGGACGACTTCCGCCGTTTCCCGCCGCCGTGCCGTCTTCTTTTGCGGAGTCAATGGTGCATCGGTTATTAACCGCTCCCGCCAGACAATTGTCTTCCGCTATTGGACGTCTTAACTGTGGGTTGTAATTGAATTTGACTCCCGCCCCCGCGGGTAATTCGGCGTTTGGCATTGTGCCGCCGTTCATTAACACCGTATCGCATGACACTTCCACTCGTCTTCCGCCGCAAAGTGCGCGTACGCCGGAAACACTGTCGCCGCCTTTGGCGGCAAACTCGGCGACATGATGATAAACGGTAAAACCGTCCGCCGACAACGCCTCCGCCCATTCATTGTTTGGCTCCCCAATATTAAATACGGCGACAACAGTAACGCCGTATTGTTGTAAGAGTCGTAACGCATCAGCATCGGCGGCGGTGCCGACAACGGCGGTGACTTTTCTGCCGCAAGCAACATCATATAAAAACGCCAGTCTTAAAGCCGCCGACAACAACATCACTCCCGGCAAGTCATTATTGGCAAACACCAGCGGCATGTCCCGCGCGCCGGTGGCATAAATGATTTCATCGGCGCGAAGTCTCAAAACATAATCATGACATTTTGCGGCGATAAAGTTGTCGGCGAAAACACTTGTTGCCTCGCATGACAAATAAGTTTTAACATTGTTTAAGTTGTTGGAGTTGTGAAAGCCATTTTCACCGCCGCGCCAATTAAGCGCGCCGCCCAGTTTTGGATTGCGGTCCAACAATCGGACGGTTTTACCTTTTTTCACCGCCGCACTTGCCGCCGCCATGCCGGCGACTCCTCCGCCGATGACGGCGACATCACAAAAGTCATGTATTTTCGGCACGGGATGAATATGAGACGCCGTATTAACAACGCCCATTCCCGCCATGCGGCGAAACAGTATCTCCCACAACGGCCATGAACCTCGAGGTTGATAAAACGACTTGTAATAAAAACCGGGCGGCAAAAAGGGAGACAGCCATCGCATCATTGCAAAACGGTCATTCTCCACTCCTCCTGCACAACGCCGGGGACGAACAATCATACCCGCCGTTGCCAAAGTAACATCCGCGCGGGCGTTTGGCGAGCCGTCAATGTCCATTAATGTATTGGCATCGGCTCCGCACATGGACAGAACTCCCCGCCGCCGGTGATACTTAAAAGAACGGGACAAAGTTCTCACGCCGTCCCGCCACAAGGCGGAGGCGACAGTGTCTCCGACAAATGCGCGAATACGTCGCCCTTCAAAGTCAAAAAAGAATGTTTCGCCGGACGAAATAAACAGTCCGCTTTTCATGTTGAGTTTTCCATTTCAGTAACGGAGCGGGTTTTTATAAACTTGTCATTGGCGGTGTCTCGCAAAGCGGCAAACCAAAAACCGCTGGGAACATGACACCACCACTCCCACACTTCGCCGGTGGGTTGGGATTCAAAAAACAAATAATCACGCCATGTTGAATCATCGGCGTTTTCCGGCGGCACGGCGCGCACTCGCCCGCCGCAGACAAATTCATCTTCGGGACGAGCTCCGTTTAATGGACAGGGAATCAATTTCATCGGACGAAAACAATCATTT
>JAWONR010000098.1:0-3450 GCA_033865115.1 Candidatus Persebacter sydneyensis
TTAATAACAACAATGACAGAGATGGAGTCATTGTTTTAATCCGCTCGCCAAGTGTAAAACCCAATCCACAATGAAATTAACCGCTATCGCCAACAATGCAATCGCGCCCGCCGGTAAAAGAGGCGTAATGTCGCGATAGTTAATCAGTATCGCGTTCTCACGAACCATCCCGCCCCAGTCCGCCGCCGGTGGCTGAAGCCCCAAACCCAAAAATGACAACGCGCTGATAAACAAAAATACAAATACAAAACGAAGTCCGAACTCCGCAATCAAAGGCGGCGCCGCGTTGGGTAGAATCTCCCGGCGCATAATCCAAAACAAGCTCTCTCCGCGCAAACGCGCGGCTTCTACATAATCCATCACCGCAACATCCATCGCCGCCGCACGGGCAATCCGAAACACCGGCGGTGACTGTATCGCCGCTATCACCATCGCCAATGGGACAGTGCCCGTGCCGGTTATCGTTAAAAGCAACAACGCCAATATTAAAGATGGAACCGAAATCACTACATCAACAAGACGACCGAGTAACTGGTCCAACCATCCGCCTTTTGCCGCCGCCAAAAGTCCCAATGTCACTCCAATTAAAAAAGCAAATGATGTGATGATAAACGCCAAACCAACTGTGTTGCGTGCTCCAAACAACATTCGCGTTAACATGTCGCGTCCGAGTTTGTCCGTGCCGAGAATGAACTCGCCGCCGCGAGGTTCGAACTCCGCGCCGACAATCTCCGTTTCAAGATAAGGCGCCAACCACGGCGCAAAAATCGCCACGAATAAATACGTCGCCGTGACTATTATCCCAAACCACGCCGATGGCGGCGCTCTTAACAAAACACTCATCATCGCGGATGCAACAACCGCGGATTGCTGACAATCGCCAAAATATCCGCCGATAAATTAAGCATAATATATACGGACGCAAAGATTAATCCCGACGCCTGCACCACCGGAATGTCGCGCCGGGAAACCGAATCAACCATCAATTGTCCGAGTCCCGGATAAACAAAAACGACCTCCACCACCACCACGCCGACAACCAAATATGCCAAATTAACCGCAATGACATTAACAATCGGCGCCGCCGCATTCGGCAGGGCATGAAAGACAACTATGCGGCCGGCGTGAAGTCCCTTTAACTTCGCCATTTCAATGTACGGTGACGCCAACAAGTTAATTATCGCCGCGCGTGTCATGCGCATCATGTGCGCGGTGATGACCAGTGTCAGTGTCAGCGCGGGAAGAAACGCCTTGTAAAACTTTTCACTCAACGCCGCATCCGGCGCAATGTTTGCCAGACTCGGAAACCATCCCCAAGTCGCCGAAAAGAAAAGAACCAACAAATATGCGACAAAAAACTCCGGCAAAGATATCGCGGACAACGCGCCAATGTTTGCGATGCGGTCAAACCATGTGTTGCGATACAACGCGGCGCAGACTCCCAACAACAACGCAAGTGGCACCGCAATCAACGCGGCATAAGACGCCAAGAAAAGAGTGTTGCCAAGCCGTGTCGCAACCAAGTCGGCAACCGGTCTTCCGTTTGCAAGTGAATTGCCAAAATCACCCGACAAAACTCCCGTCGCCCATTCCCAAAAACGCGCAAGAGGCGGTTTGTCCAAACCAAGCTCCCGGCGAAAAGCGGCGACTGTCTCCGGGGTGGCACTTTGTCCCAATACCGCCTGTGCCAGGTCTCCGGGGAGGAGTTCAACCACCAAAAAGATAAAGATGGAGATGACGGCGAGCGTGATTAATCCCAAACCGAGACGCTTGCCGGTCATCACCAGGACGGCGTTCATCCCGCCGTCCGTTTACTTATTCGGCGAGTTGTGTGATGAATTATTCGGCGAACCACCAGCGTTCGGTCGCCTTAAATCCGTCGCCTTCCCAGTTAATGGCGATGTTGCCGTCATTTTTGACTCGCTTGTTGTTGACGTCCAAATAGTTGGCGTACATCATGTTTGGCACGCCGCCTTCATCACGGACGATTGTCTGCATTTCAACATACATGTCACGGCGTTTGTTGTCATCCAACTCGGCTCTTGCCGCAACGAGCAGCTCGTTGAAGCGTTTGTGTGACCAGTAAGAGTCATTCCAATCGGCGCCGTTGGCATAGGCGACTGAGAACATGGCGTCTTCTGTCGGGCGTCCTCCCCAAAAGCACATTGTCCAGTCTTTCTTCAGCCACACATTGTCCCAATAACCGTCATTGGGTTCGCGTACGACTTCTATGTCAATGCCGCATTTTTTCGCGCTTTCCGACCACAGAGTTGCGGCATCCACCGCGCCTTCAAAGGCGGCATCGGCGGATGACAACTTGACTGAAAGTGAATCCAGTCCCGCTTTCTTCAAATGGAAGCGGGCTTTGTCGGGGTCGTATTTGCGCTGTTCCAACTCTTTGGCGTAGTATCTGTTGGCGGGGGCAATGGGATGGTCGTTGCCCGGCAAACCATGACCGCGCAGGACTTTTTGCACGAGTTCATCTCTGTCCACCGCATATTTCAGCGCGAGTCGCACATCATTGTTGTCAAAAGGCGCGTTGGTGGTTATCATCGGCGCGGTGTAGTGTTGTGTCCCGGTGGTCTCAATGACGTAAAGTTCGGGATTGCGCTTTAATAAGTGAAGTGTCTTGCGGTCGGCGCGGTTGAGTGCGTCAATTTCACCGGTGGTGAGTGCGCTGGTTCTGGCGGCGACATCGGCAATGGAGGTCATGATGACTTCGTCAAAATGCGCGCGTCCGTCTTTCCAGTAATTGGGATTGCGTTTGGCATGTCCGCGCACGCCGGGTTCGTAGGACTCCAATACATAACCGCCGGTGCCGATGCCCGACTGCCAGTCCATGGTGCCGTCATCGTTGGCGGGACAGATGTTCATGTGATAGTCGCTCATTAAGAACGGAAAGTCGGCGTTGCCGGAGTCCAATGTAAAGACGACATAATCACCGTCAATGGAGATGTCATTCGCGCCGGAGACATAAGGCTTGGCGGCGGATTTGCTGTCTTCGCCGCGGTGATGGTTAATGGAGGCGACCACGTCTTTTGGCGTGAGTGTCCGTCCGTTATGAAACTCGACTCCGCGGCGAATCTTAAACCGCCAGACTTTCGCGCCGTTGGAGCCCTCCCAACTTTCGGCGAGTTGTGGGATGACTTCATTGTTGTGGTTGATTTCGGTTAATTCATTGCGAATCGCGGAAGAGAGTGACTGCATAAAGAAGTCGGTAAATGTTGCCGGGTCGAGAGAGTCGGTTGTGGAACCGCCTCCGATGCCGTAGCGAAAGACGCCTCCTCTACGCGGAGCGGCTGTTGCGATTTGATTCGCAAACAAACCGGATGCCGCAGGTGCGGCGATTCCCAACAATCCGGCACGTCGCATAAACTCACGCCGCGAGAGTCCGGCAGTTGCCAATAGTTTTTCAATTTTTCGGTCGTTCATCACTGTCTCCTTTTTCAA
>JAWONR010000099.1:0-3284 GCA_033865115.1 Candidatus Persebacter sydneyensis
GACGGGGAGACGGAGGCGTGTGGTTAGGAAGAGTCGGTTTTTGCAGAGTTGTCATCCACGGGCGTTGGAGAGACGACAATGCCGTCTTCATCGGCATATAGCCAGTCGCCCGGTGTAAAAGTGACGCCGGCAAAGTGCACCGGAACATCGCGCAGTCCCTGGTTTTGTTTTTCGGTTTTGCGCGGGACGACGCCCAATGCCTTAACACCGATGTGAATGCCGGCGATGACGGCACAATCGCGCAAACAGCCGTTAATGACTACGCCACACCAGCCGTTGTCCGCCGCTTGTTGGGCGAGCATGTCACCCAACATGGAACGGCGCATGGAACCGGCGGAATCAACAACCAACACGCGCCCATCACCGGGTTCGGCGGTGGCGATGCGTACCAGTGAATTGTCTTCAAACGCCTTGACAGTGGAAATGCGACCGTGAAATCGCGTGAGTCCGCCGAAGTTGCCGAAGACGTCTTCGGCAACCTGCAACGAATCGCCAAAACAATCGCACAAATCAGCGGTGCGAAAGTTCGCGTAATTGCTTGACTTAGCCAAACTGTTCCTCTTCGGTGGAACCCGCCAGTGCGGCGAGTGAAGACATTCCGCCTTGAATGACCGATGTGATGTCGTCAAAATAGCCGGCGCCGACTTCCTGCTGATGCGAGACAAAAGTATAACCGTCTTTACGCGCGGCAAACTCCGGTTCCTGCACCATGTCGGCGTAATGTCGCATGCCTTCGCCGCCGACATAGGCGCGCGCAAATTGAAAAGTGTTGAACCAATTAACATGAATGCCGGCCAGAGTGATGAATTGAAACTTATAACCCAGCGCCGACAAGTCATCTTGAAAAGAGGCGATTTGAGACTCGGACAAATTGGCTTTCCAATTAAAAGAAGGCGAACAGTTGTATGCCAGCAGTCGTCCCGGTGATTCCGAATGCACCGCTTGTGCGAATTCGCGGGCAAAACCAATGTCGGGTTTGCCGGTTTCACACCACACTAAGTCGGCGTAGGGAGCGTAGGCAACACCTCGACTGATGGCTTGTTCCAAACCGTTTTTGACTTGGTAAAATCCTTCGGGAGTGCGTTCACCAGTCAAAAAAGGACGGTCATTTTCGTCAATGTCGGAAGTGAGAAGTCCGGCGGCTTCGGCATCGGTGCGCGCTAAAACGATTGTCGGCGCGCCCGCCAAATCGGCGGCGAGACGTGCGGCGATGAGTTTTTGTACCGCTTCGCAAGTCGGCACCAGCACTTTGCCGCCCATGTGTCCGCACTTTTTAACCGCCGCCAGTTGGTCTTCAAAATGCACACCGGCGGCGCCGGCGGTTATCATGTTTTTCATCAGTTCAAACGCGTTGAGTACGCCGCCAAATCCCGCTTCGGCATCGGCGACAATGGGCAGAAAATAATCAACAAAATCATCATCGCCTTCTTCAATGCCGCGCGCCCATTGAATCTCATCAGCGCGTTTAAAAGTGTTGTTGATGCGGCGAGTCATCGCCGGCACCGAGTCATAGGCATAAAGTGACTGGTCTGGATACATGGTTTCAGAAGTGTTGGCATCCGCCGCCACTTGCCAGCCCGATAAGTACACCGCTTCCAGGCCCGCTTTTGCTTGTTGCATTGCTTGACCCGCGCTCACCGCGCCGAAAGCATTGACATAACTCTTTTTGGCATCGCCATTAAGTTTTTTCCAAAGTTTCTCCGCTCCGTTGCGGGCAAAAGTGCATTCAGGCCAAACTGAACCGCGTAGTCGGATAACATCTTCGGCGCTGTAACCGCGGCGGATATTGTCCCAGCGGGGATTTTCACGCCATTCTTTTTCCAACTCTTGGACTTGCTGCTCGCGTGGCGTCAGCGTTTTTTGGGACGTCGGCGCGACAATGGTTGCACTGTTTGTCATGGGGGTTTCTCCTTGTAGTCATAAACACCGCTTTTCGACGGTGGAAGTGATTATAGTGCCCAAATGACTTAAAATTGCCAATTTAGGCAAAAATATTTTGCAGTGCAAAATATGTAAAAGACGGCGAAAAATAGGGAGTTTTAAAGATTTAGCGGATAATTTTGTTGCAATGCGGCAAATTACGCCTGATTTTCGCTAAATTCACACCAATGCAAAAAAGAATTGTCCCATTGTCGCCGCGAGGTGACGGAGTTTCATCATTCACCGTTTTATTAATCACGCCGCGCCGCCGACAGCGGGACGGCGGTGGTTTCATTTAACATGTAAGTCTCGCCGTCCGTCATTGCCGTGCCTGCTTTTTCATCCATTAAAATAATGTGAATAAAAAACACCATGTTCGGGCGTACGATAAATTCATTGCCTTCATAAATCATCGGCCAGTCCATCCAAGACGGCGCGAATGTCGAGCCAAGAGAATAACCGGTTGCGTTTAGGCGACAGTGTTTCATTCCCGCGTTGTCCGCCGCGCGGGCGTAAGCGGCAAAAACATCGCCCAACATAGCTCCAGGACGCAGCGCCTCGGCACAACGCAAACGCGCTTCTTCACATGCTTTTTGCATTTCCACATGACGCGCGGACGGTTCGCCGACAATGAGAGTCCGCATTAATGCGGCGTGATAATGACGATATGCGCCGGCGAATTCCAAAGTCAGTTGGTCGTTTTTTGACAGTTTTCGCCGTCCCGCAAAAGACCGACACAAAAGTGCGCGTTCGCCGGAGCCGATAATGAATTCATTTCCCGAATACTCGCCGCCGCCGCGAAACACCGCACCCTGCATCGCCGCTAAAATGTCGCCTTCAAAAGCATCCGGTGCGACAAGTTGTTTTGCCTCCGACAATGCGTCATCGGCGAGTTCAGCGGCGCGGCGCGCGTATTTCAACTCCGCCGGACTTTTAACCGCGCGTAATTCACTGATGGTTAAAGAAGCATCTTCCAGCGCGACATCCGAAAACGCCTCTGCTACGGCGCGTCCGTTTTTTGCGGTCAGTCCGTAAGAGTCCCATTCCACGCCGAGTTGTTTTGCCTTATATTCGCGCGCGATTTCACGAAGCTCCATTGCCGGATTTGCATTTGGCGCGTCTTTCCACACGCGAACATCTTCAATCACCGAAGTCAGCATCGCCTGTCGCAAATCGGGCGCGCGGGTTAAAAGCGTCATTTGTCCGTCCGCGTTTAAAAACAGACATTGAAAAAACACATAACCGAAAGTGTCAAAGCCGGTCAAATAATACATGCTTTCCTGGCGAAAGATGAGAATTCCATCCCATCCATGCCGCGACATTGATTCCAAAACCCGCGCGCGCCGCGCCGCAAACTCTTCGCG
>JAWONR010000100.1:0-3256 GCA_033865115.1 Candidatus Persebacter sydneyensis
TGTCAACTCCGTTTCCGATGCGCGGTGATTTGGCTCGGCGCGAACCGGAAATGCTGGCGGCATGGGATTCGCGCGAGCTTTACGCGCGGATTCGGCAAATGGCATCAGCGCAAAAACGCCCGAAGTTTGTTTTGCATGACGGACCGCCCTACGCCAACGGCGACTTACACATCGGACACGCCGTCAACAAAATCCTAAAAGACATCATTGTCCGCTCCAAGACATTATCCGGTCATGACTCGCCTTATTTGCCGGGCTGGGACTGTCACGGACTGCCGATTGAACATCAAGTGGAAAAGAAAGGCGGAGACCGCGGTGAGCCGGACGCATTTCGCCGTAAGTGTCGAGCTTTTGCCGCGAGTCAAATTGAACGACAGAAAAAAGACTTCATTCGCATGGGCGTGATGGGCGAATGGGAATCACCTTATAAAACCATGAATCCGAAAACCGAAGCCGGTATTATTCGCGCTTTTGGACTCTTACATGAACGCGGTTTGGTGTCTCGGCGGTTAAAGCCCGTCTTTTGGTGTGCTGATTGTCAGTCCGCCCTCGCCGAAGCCGAAGTGGAATATGAAGACCATGAATCACAGGCGGTGGATGTCGCCTTTGCCGCCGAGAATGACGAAGCCGCCAACGCCGTTTTTGGCGGGAAGGGAAATACGCCGGTGTTTGCCTCCATTTGGACAACAACCGTTTGGACTTTGCCGGGCAATCGCGCCATTGCCGTGCATCCGGACATGGACTACGCCCTTGTGGAACACAACGGACGGCGTTTTATAGTTGCTGACTCTTTACGCGAATCTTCCCTCGTCCGCTGGAACATGAAAGACGCTAAAACTATCGGCACGGTAAAAGGCGGTGCAATGTCGGGTTTGATATTCAAACATCCGTTTTATGCCCGCACTTCACCAATATTAACCGGCGAACATGTAACAGCAGAAGCCGGCACCGGACTGGTACACACCGCTCCCGGTCATGGTGAAGACGACTTTCACATGGGAGTCGCCGCCGGTTTGCCTTTGGAGTCATCAGTGGACGGCGGCGGACGATTTTTATCCGACATGCCGTTGTTTGGCGGCATGCCGATATGGAAAGCGGTTCCCTCAATCATTGAAACCATGAAAGAACACGATGTATTGTTGGCAAATGAAAAATACCAACACAGTTATCCAAAATGTTGGCGGCATAAATCGCCGATATTATTCCGCGCCGACTGGCAATGGTTTGCGGACATGGATTCACCGAAAATTGACGGCAAGACACTTCGCGAAACGGCGCTGGAGGCGATTGACAAAACCGACTTTTATCCCGCATGGGGTCGCGCGCGCATGCGAGCAATGGTGTCGGGACGCCCTGACTGGTGTTTGTCGCGACAACGTTTTTGGAACGTGCCAATTCCATTTTTCCTGCATTCGCAAACTGATGAGTTACATCCTCGCACCGGTGAGATTATAGAAAAGGCGGCGAAGATTGTTGAGAAAGACGGCATTGAAGCGTGGTTTTCCGCCGATGACCGCGACATTATCGGCGAAGACGCCGAACATTATCGGCGCGTCCGAGACACTTTGGATGTGTGGTTTGATTCCGGCACGACTCATCACGCGGTGATGGACTGGGACGGCGGCGACCAAACACGTCCGGACATGTATTTGGAAGGTTCCGACCAACACCGCGGTTGGTTTCAATCCTCCCTCTTAACGGGATGCGCGATACATGGACGCGCGCCGTATCATCAAATATTAACGCATGGTTTTGTCGTCGCCGGAGACGGACGCAAAATGAGCAAGTCACTGGGCAATGTCGTATCACCGCAGGAGGTGATTCGAAAACATGGCGCGGACATTTTACGGTTATGGACTGCCGCTTCGGATTATTCCGGCGAAATTGCGGTCTCCGAAGAAATCCTAAAACGAGTGGTGGAAATGTACCGCCGCGTGCGCAACACGACTCGTTTCTTACTCGCCAACTTGTCGGACTTCAATCCGGACAAAGACATGGTTTCGCCCGATGACATGACGGAGATAGACCGGCTGATGTTGTGTCGCGGCGAGCGTTTTCGCGCCGCCACCGCCGCGGCTTATGAGCGTTATGAGTTTCATGAAGCCATGAGAAAATTGCAGCATTTTTGTTCCATGGAGTTGGGCAGTTTTTATTTGGACATTCTAAAAGACCGTTTATACACCTGTCCGGCGGATTCATCGGCGCGGCGTTCGGCGCAGAGTGCGTTATGGCACATATCGTGCGTGTTGATTAAATTGATGGCGCCCGCCCTGTGTTTCACCTCCGATGAAGCATGGCGCGCGTTGCTGGGGGACGATGATGAAAGTCCGTTGTTGCACACATGGGAGACTCCCCTGCCCGTCCCGGCGGACGGCGAAGAATTGTCGGCGAAGTGGGCAAGCATAGAAGAGTGGCGTGATTTGGCGTTGAAGGAAATTGAACAAAAACGCACGGCGGGAACAATTCATTCTTCATTACAGGCGTCTTTGTTATTTAAGGCGCCGTCCGAATCACTCGCGCCGCTTTTGTCACTGGGCGATGAGTTGCGTCATGTCTTTATCGTATCACAGACCAAAACCGAAGAATCGGCGGAGGGAATGTCGGTTTTGGCGAGTCCGTCTTCGCATGACAAATGCTCCCGTTGTTGGCATCATGAGCCGGATGTCGGCAAAACCGAACCCGAACTCTGCGAGCGGTGTGCCGCCGCGTTGCGCGGCGAATGTCGGCGCGAGTTTGTTTGACATGTTTGTTTGTCGGTGAAAGTTTGACAATGAAAGACAACATGCGTTTTGGTTTGTGGTTGTTGATTGCCGCGGTTGTTGCGGGTCTTGACCAGTTAAGCAAATGGTCGGTGATAAACTCCGAACTCGCCGAAAGTCCTCATGACATTACGCCGTTTTTGCGTTTGATATACACTGAAAACACCGGCGCGGCGTTTGGCATATTGGCCGACCGCGGAGATTGGGCGTTGTGGTTGTTGTCGGGATTCTCCGCCCTGGCATGCTTGTTTATCGCGGCGTGGTTGTGGAAAAAACCGCCGGTGACGGACGGTTTGGCGTTGTCATTGGTGTTGGGCGGTGCAATTGGCAACTTCATAGACCGCTTGTCGCTGGGTTATGTGGTGGATTTTATTGACGCTTATATCGGCGTTTATCATTGGCCGGCGTTTAACATTGCCGATGCGGCAATTACCGCGGGGGCGGCGTTGTTAATTTGGAGGTTACTCTTTCCCGCCTCGCCAAAAGACGAATCAACC
>JAWONR010000101.1:0-3240 GCA_033865115.1 Candidatus Persebacter sydneyensis
GTGATATAATGACATCATGTTTGACGTTCCTCCCCCCGATTGGCCGTTGTTGTCTCTGGCACTGGCGGCGTGTGCGGCGGCGGCGTTCACGCCCGGTCCCAATAACACTATTTGTATGTCCGCGGCGGCAAGTTTTGGCTTTCGAAGCGCGTTGCCGTTTGCATTCGGAGTCACCGCCGGTTTTCCACTGTTGCTCGCGGCAATGGGTCTGGGTTTGGGAGAGTTGTTGTCGCGCGCACCACAACTCCACCTGTTTATTAAAATCGGCGGCTCAATATTTTTGTTGCACATGGCATGGCGTATCGCCGTTTCTCGCGGATTTGGCAAAAGTCAAAACGACGCGCCGGGTTTTGCGCGCGGTGTTTTGTTTCAATGGGTTAATCCCAAGGCGCTGGCTTATTCAACAAGCATTGTCGCCGCTTTTGCACGACCGGGAGACTCCTGGGTTTCGGATGTGTTTTATTTGACCGCCATCAGTGCCGCAGTGGCACTGGCATCAACATTAACATGGGCGGGTTTTGGCGCCGGCATCCGACACGCTTTGCAAACACCGCGCTCACTCGCCATATTTAACGGCGTGATGGGCGCAATGCTGGCTTTGGCGGCACTGGGAATATTGTTTTCATGAATCACTCCGAGTTTCTCACATGATAGATTCCGCCGCCGGATTGTTTCGCATTCTCAGTGAATACCGCTCCATCGCCGTGGTCGGACTGTCCGCGAAATGGCATCGCCCAAGTTACTTCGCCGCGAAGTATTTACTCGCGGCGGGTTATACAATCTATCCGGTAAATCCGTCTTGTGATGAAATATTGGGACAACAATGTTATCCGGATTTGTCGTCTTTGCCCCACACGCCCGAAGTTGTGGACTGTTTTCGCCGCGCGGAAGAAATGCCCGCGCTGGCAAAACAAGCGGCGGAAGTGGGCGCGCGCGTTTTTTGGATGCAACTCGGTGTTTGCAACATGGAAGCGGCAAAAATCGCCGAAGATGCGGGTTTGGAAACAGTGGGAGACCGGTGTATGAAGATTGAACACGCGCGTTTGTTTGGCGGATTAAATTATGCGGGAGTTAACACCGGCATTATTTCACCAAAACGGAGACGGATATGAAAGACCGTGAATTCGGACTGGAAACTTTGTGCGCACACGCCGGACAAGTTCCGGACAGTCAAACCGGCTCTCGTGCGGCGCCGATTTATCAAACAGCGTCTTATGTTTTTGACAATCCCGAACACGCGGCGAGTCTGTTTAACCTGCAAACTTTTGGCAATGTATACACTCGTCTTTCCAATCCGACAACGGCGATGTTTGAAGAAAGAGTCGCGGCGGCGGAGGGCGGACGCGCGGCGTTGGCGACGGCGTCCGGCATGGCGGCGTCTGCAACTTTGTTGTTGTCGTTGTTGGAGGCCGGAGATGAAGTGGTCGCCGCAAAAACACTGTACGGCGGGACTTATTCATTGTTGGACTTTAATTTGCGGCGACTGGGAATTGTCACGCATTTTGTCGACGCCGATGACCCGGAAAACTTCGCCCGCGCGATAACGCCAAAGACCAAACTTCTTTTTGCCGAAACACTCGGCAATCCGGCAATGAACGTGGTGGATGTTGAAAAAATTGCGGAAATCGCGCATGCCGCGGGAGTGCCGTTGGCGATGGACAACACCATTCCCTCTCCGGTGTTGTGTCGTCCGTTGTCCTGGGGCGCGGACATTATCGTGCATTCGGCGACAAAATACATCGGCGGACACGGCACGGCGTTGGGCGGCGTGATAATTGAATCGGGAAAGTTTCCGTGGGACAACGGAAAGTTTCCGGGCATGACTGAACCTTCCGCCGGTTATCACGGCGTGCGTTTTTATGAAACATTCGGCGATTTTGGCTTTACCATGCGCGCGCGTTGTGAAGTGTTGCGGACTTTTGGCGCGACACTTTCCCCCATGCATGCGTTTTGGTTTTTGCAGGGAATGGAAACACTGCCCGTGCGCATGCGCCGACATTGCGACAACGCACTGGCGGTCGCGGAGTTTTTACAACAACATCCTCGAGTCCGCTGGGTGAGTTATCCGATGTTAAAAGACAGTCCCTATTATGACTTAACCCGCAAGTACATGCCGGACGGCGCGTCCGGTGTTTTGACTTTTGGCATAGACGGAGACGCCGAAGCGGGCGCGCGGTTTATTGAAAATGTGCGATTGTGCAGTCATTTGGCGAACATCGGAGACATTAAAACTTTGGTGATTCATCCCGCCTCTACGACTCACCGGCAGATGGATGACGAACAACAAAGAAACGCGGGCATATTGCCGGAGATGATTCGTCTTTCGGTCGGTTTGGAAACGACGGACGATATTATCTGGGATTTGGAACAGGCAATTGACGCGGCGGTAAAAGGTTAACTGCCGTGATAGGCGCGCACTGCATGACGCGCCTCGGCAAAAAACAGCCATCTTTCCGCCAACAACCCGGCAAACAAAAACAAAACCGCCACAACAGACACGAGTGCGCTGCCTTTGGCGGCGAATGTCGCTCCCACGACGGGCGCGATGGTATAAAACAAAAATGCACCGCCGCGCAAAACTCGTAATTGATTCGCCGGGACATGAAAGATGAATTCACGCGTGAGAAATGTTTTTTCGCCGTGTCCGGTTTCCAACAGTTTCGCACCCGCGCGTGAAAATCCCATTGCGCGTCCAACACGAATATCTTGTGCTTTGCCGATGCGCCAATAATACAATATTTTAATCACCGCGGCGACAACGGTGGCACACATTGCCATGACAGCGGGTTTTTGTGCGACACCGTCAAAAGCGGCAATTGTCGCGATGATTAACGCGCCGCTTTGCACGGCAAAAGTCAAATAAGCGAGTGAGGTTTGTGGATGATGCCATGCAGAGATGGGTTTTAGTGACTGATAAATCATGGCGGTGCAAAACACCGTAAGAATTGCCGCGACAGAAACCATTGCGCGCAAAAACGGCACGGGTTTTTCATAAAAATGCAAAAGCGCCCACGGCATAAACAGTGTGAAGAACAAAATCGCACATGCCGCCTCGCGAGACAGCCACGAAGTGCGAATCCGAAACAGAGAACGCCATGCATTCTTTGGATTTGCAAGATGAAACACGGACGCACACAATCCTCCGCCGGTCAGCATCACCGCCAAAACGGCGGCGACGGCGAAGTGTTGTCGCGAAAGTGATTCGGCAAACACGGTCAAAACCGCCGCCAAACCCAAACC
>JAWONR010000102.1:0-3114 GCA_033865115.1 Candidatus Persebacter sydneyensis
GAAAAACCGAAACCGAAGCCAAAACCCGAGCCGACTGTTCGTCCGGCGGACAATGTTCAATCTTCGGCACAGTTTAAAGAGCTCAAAGACGACATCGCCCGTTTACAAATCGCCCAGAGTGAAACTTCTCGGCGTGTTGGTTTGTTGTCCTCCGACAATGATGACGCGCGGGATTTTACGGGATTGGAAGTGTCATTAATTGACTTGCGTTTGCGTCACAGCGGAGACACCGCCGCCGCCGCCGCCGAGTTGGCGAAGTTGTCCAGCGTGCCGGGCATTAGCCCGCAGTGGTTGGCAAGAGAAATCGCCCGCTTGCAAAATGCCGCATCACGCGGACAAATCGCGTCTGTTTTGGAGAAGTTGTTGCGACTTTATCCGTCCCATGAATCTCCGCCGCCGGAGTCCGTGAAGTTGGACGGCGTTGCCGGAACTCTGGCGGGATGGTTTAATGTTCGCCGAGTTGATGAAGTCGGCGGCGGTGAAAACATACGTGAAATTTTATTGCGCATGGAGCTGCTCTTTTTAACCGGACAACGGGAGACGTATTTACATGAGTTGGAGTCACTCGCCGCTCGTCCTCCGGTTTCCGACCCGAATGTGGCGTTGCATTTACAAACACTGCAAAAGTTTGGCGCGCCCGAATATTTTCTTACTGTGGAAGACAAGCCATGAATATTTTACGCTGGATTAAAAACACACTATTAATTGTCGCCGTCGCCGCCGCGGTGATTGCGGCGCATGTTTATTTGGACAAGCCGTTGTACATCGGTTACGGTGAATGGCAGGCTTCGCCGACTCCCTTGTTGGCGATTGCCGCACTGTTGGCGGGAGTCGCAGTGTTGGCATTGGGATTCAAACTGCTCTCCCTAATTTTGTTTTTCCCGTCTCATCTTAACCGCTGGCGGCGGGGCAAAAAAATGCTGAACCGGCAGGAGATGTTAACAGAAGGCGGAAGAACTCTGGCGTTGGGTGATTACCAGCGGGCGTTGAAGTTGTTTGGACAATTATCCAAACAATCAGACCCGGACGGTGTTTTTGCATGGTTGGCGGCGCGCGCGGCGGCAAAGACCGGAGACAAAGACAAACACATGATGTGGCTTCGCCGCGCCGCCGAATCCAAACACGCCGACATTGCCGCCGCGGCAAAAGCCAAAATGGCTCTGGACGGAAAACGGTTTATGGAGGCGTTTGACATTCTTGAAGACGCCAGCGCGCCTTACGGCTCTCCATTACTGGCAAAGATGTATTTGGACGCCGCCCGCCGATGTGAGAAATGGCCTCAGGCAATTGCCGCCGCCTATCGTCTGCAAAGCGTCGCCTACGCCGAAAAGTGGAACAAAGTCGCCGATAAAATTGCGATTTCAGGATTGAGAAAGATTGACGACATCAAAGAACTCAACTCATTTTGGAAAAACAATTTGTCGGTCGCCGGACGCAAGTCGCCGGCGCTGATGGTGGAATACATTTATGCACTGCGGCGGTTGAACATGATTAAAGACGCCGAAGAAGTGTTGGAACGCGCGATAAAAAGCAACGCCGATTCTTCGGAGATTTTGTCGATTGTCGCCGCGATGAGCAATGACAAAACATGCGAGGAGGTGTTTCTCGCCGGACAAAAAAACGAAGACCGCAACAACGACACTGAATATTTGTCGGCGATGGCGCTTCTTGCGGAGCGTTTACAGTTGTGGGGCAAGGCGCGGCGTTATTATCAAATGGCGCATTCACTGCGTCCCGATTCCCGTTATGAAAAGGCGCTGGCGGAGTTGGAGATGAAAATGGCAACACCTCCCGCCGCTCCGACGACAACGGAAGAATCTTCCAGCGCCCAATGACGGCGCAAAAAGACGCAAACAAAGAATGGTTTTCGCGCGCGCGGCGCGTCATTGCCGGCGGCGTTAATTCACCGGTGCGCGCTTTTGCCGGAGTCGGCGGCACTCCCGTCACCATGCAACGGGGGGAGGGCGCCAGGTTGTGGGATGTTGACTCCCGTTGTTATGTTGATTATGTTTGTTCCTGGGGGGCGGTGATTGTCGGTCACGCACAACCGCAAATTACCAATGCAGTTGCAAAAGCCGCCGAGAACGGACTTGGATTTGGCGCGCCAACCGCCGCGGAATGTTGTTTCGCCGAAAAGTTGTGTGATGCCATGCCGTCTCTGGAAATGACTCGAGCTGTTAACTCCGGCACTGAAGCGACAATGAGCGCCATTCGTCTTGCGCGCGGTTTTGCCAAGCGCGACATTCTTATTAAATTTGACGGTTGTTATCACGGACACGCCGATTCACTTTTGGTCGCCGCCGGTTCCGGCGCGCTGACTTTGGCAAAACCGTCATGCGCCGGCGTAACCGCCGCCGCCGCCGCCGACACCTGGGTGTTGCCTTACAATGACGCACAAGCGGTGAGAGATGTTTTTGCCCGTCATGGTGATGACATCGCCGCGGTGATTGTGGAACCGGTCGCGGGAAATATGAACCTGGTGCGCGGTGATGCGGAGTTTCTAAACACACTTCGCCAATTGACAAGTCATCATGGCGCGGTGTTAATCTTTGATGAAGTGATGAGCGGTTTTAGAGTCGCACGCGGAAGCGCGCAGGCGGTTTATGACATTGCGCCCGACTTAACATGTCTGGGAAAAGTCATCGGCGGCGGTTTGCCGGTTGCGGCTTTTGGCGGACGGCGGGATATTATGAAGTGTCTGGCGCCGGAAGGCGATGTTTATCAAGCCGGCACATTGGCGGGAAATCCAACCGCACTGGCGGCGGGAAACGCGGCGTTGGATGTTGTTTTGGCGGACGGATTTTTTCAATCACTCTCCGCCGCCGCCGAAAAGACAACCGCCGCATTGACAAACGCCGCATCCGCCGCGGGAGTGACTTTTTGCGCCGACTTTATGGGCGGCATGTTGGGTTTTTATTTTCGCTCCGCGCCGCCGCGCAACTTAACCGAAGTTAAAGAATGCGACATTGAATTGTTTAAGAAGTTCTTTCATGCCATGTTGTCACGCGGCGTTTATTTGGCGCCTTCCGCCTTTGAAGCCGGTTTTATCACCTCCGCCCACGGCAACGACGAACTTGCGCACACTGAAAAAGCCGCGCGGGAGTCTTTTATGGA
>JAWONR010000103.1:0-2795 GCA_033865115.1 Candidatus Persebacter sydneyensis
AAACTGCTGAAAGGCAAAAAAATCGCCGTGATTGGTTACGGCTCGCAGGGTCATGCCCACGCGAACAATCTTAAAGACGGCGGCTTTAATGTCGTTGTCGGAGTTCGCAAAGACGGCGAATCTTGGAAAAAGGCGAAAAAAGCGGGACTCGAGGTTGCAGAACCCGCCGCCGCCGCCAAAACCGCCGACCTTGTCATGTTATTAATGCCGGATGAGATTCAGGGCGAGTTATATGCTCGTGACCTGCATCCGAACATGAAAAAAGGCGCGGCGTTGGCTTTTGCTCATGGGTTTAATATTCACTACAATCAAATAGAACCTCGCGCCGATTTGGATGTCATGATGATAGCGCCAAAAGGTCCCGGTCATTTGGTGCGTTCCACTTATGTCTCCGGCGGCGGAGTGCCGTGTCTGATTGCCGTTGCACAAAACACCAGCAAACGCGCTCGTGACACTGCTCTTGCTTATGCCGCGGCGATTGGCGGTGCCCGTGCCGGAGTCATTGAAACGACTTTTAGAGATGAAACCGAAACTGATTTGTTCGGCGAACAGGCGGTGTTGTGCGGCGGATTGGTGTCGTTGTTGGAGGCGGGTTTTGACACGCTTGCAGACGCCGGTTATGCGCCGGAGATGGCGTATTTTGAATGTCTGCACGAATTAAAACTCATCGTGGATTTGTTGTACGAAGGCGGCATTGCCAACATGCAATATTCCATCTCCAACACCGCGGAATACGGTTGTATTAGTCGCGGACCTCGGATTATTAACGAAGACTCACGGCGAGAGATGAAAAAGATTTTGGAGGAAGTCCAAAGCGGCGCTTTTGCGCGGGAGTTTATTACTGAATGTCGTGCAAACAGTCCGACATTAAAGGCGAAGCGCCGTCAAACCGCCGAACAGCCGGTTGAACAAGTCGGTAAAAGACTGCGTGAGATGATGCCGTGGATAGCCAAAAACCGTCTGGTTGACCGCGGTAAGAACTAAATGCCGACGCCGCCTTATTATGCGGTGATATTTTCATCGCTCCGCACCGCCGCCGATGAAGACGGTTATCGGCAAATGGCGGCGGAAATGCAGGAGTTGGCGGCTCAACAGCCCGGTTTTTTGGGTTATGAATCGGCGCGCGAAGACGGACACGGCATTACAGTCTCTTATTGGCGTGATATGTCATCCATTCGCCGGTGGAAGTCACATGTTCGCCATTTACAGGCGCAAAAACTCGGACGCGAAAAATGGTACGCCGAATATCACATACGCATCGCTCGTGTTTCTCGTGAATACGGGGCGACAAACGCATGACTATCGCTCCCGAGGGTCGTTTAATTGTCGGAGTCGTATTGGCGGCGGCAATTGTCACGGCGTTTGTTTGGGGGGTGATGTCCTGGCCGTTGTGGGTGGTGGCGTTGTTTGTCGCCCAATTCTTTCGCGACCCAAAACGAAATATAAAAGTCTCCGATGATGAAGTTGTTTCTCCCGCGGACGGGCGGGTGGTGTTTGTCGGACGAGCACTTTCACCGGCGGACGGGGCGGAGATGATTAAGATAAGCGTGTTTATGAATGTGTTTAATGTTCATGTTAATCGCAGTCCGATGACGGGGAAAGTTGTACGCTCACAACGTTTTGCCGGTTCTTTCTTTAACGCCGCGTTGGACAAGGCATCGGAACAAAACGAACGTCACATGATTGTCATAGACGGCGGACATGGTGAAATTACTTGCGTACAAATTGCGGGATTGTTGGCGCGCCGCGTGTTGTGTTATGCAAAAGAGGGAGACATGTTGTCGGGAGGCGAGCGATATGGATTTATACGTTTTGGTTCTCGCGCCGATTTATATCTGCCGTTAAACATGAAACCGGCGGTGGCATTGGGAGATTCAGTTGTGGCGGGGATTACCCGCGTTGCGGCGCCGTCATGAAAAAAGAGACGCCACCTCAGACACCGGAAAAAGACGCGAAAGAGATGCCGTCACAGACATCGGAAAAAGACGCATTTCCCGAGCGTCGAGAGCGTCTCCGTTCTCGAGCGGAGAGTCGTTTTAAGTCACGCAATGCGGTGTTTTTATTACCGAATGCATTTACCACGGCGGCGTTGTTTGCGGGTTTTTACGCGATATTACAGTCAATAAGCGGAGACTGGCAGCAGGCGTCATTGGCGGTGGTGGCGGCGGCGTTATTGGATGCCTGTGACGGAAGAATTGCCCGCTGGACGGGGACACAAAGTTCATTTGGCGAGGAATATGATTCATTGTCGGATGTTATTTCTTTTGGCGTGGCACCGGCATTGATTGCCTATCAATGGGGTTTGGCGGAGATGGGCAAGGCGGGATTGGGAGTGACATTTTGTTATTGTGCGGCGACGGCGATGCGACTGGCGCGGTTTAATTCAAAGATTGGCGGAGTTGACCGTCGTTTTTTCATCGGGATGCCGTCTCCGGCGGCGGCGGTGTGGGCGGTGTCTTATGTGGCGACAATGGATGCATGGGGTTTTGAAGGAGAGAGTGTTCGCTGGCTGACATGTGCGGTTTTTGCATTGGCGGCGATGACGATGGTGACAGGTTTTCGTTATTACAGTTTTAAGGAGGTGAATATTCGCCGTCAGCGGGTGCCGTTTCGTTATGTGGCGTTGTTTTTTGTAATTGTGGCGATGTTATACGCGCTCGCCGAGACATTAATGGAAGTGTTATTGGTGGTGTTGTCTTTGTATTTCGTCTCTGGTTATTTTCTCGCTTTTCGGCGTTTCTTTCCCCGTCGTCGCCCGGCGGACACTGATGACAATCCGCCTGCCGGGGATTAAT
>JAWONR010000104.1:0-2759 GCA_033865115.1 Candidatus Persebacter sydneyensis
GTCTCCGTATAAAACAAAACGCCTTGTTTGCCGTAGGTGTGCAGGTCGCCAAAGAATGAATTCTTCCAGCCGGTAAACGAAAAGAACGGCAACGCCACCGGAATCGGAAGATTAATGCCAACTTGTCCGGACTCTATCCGGTTTTGAAAACGCCGCGCCGCCGCGCCCGATGATGTGAATATCGACGCGCCGTTGCCGCACGGATTGCCATTAGCCAAGGCAATCGCCTCATCAAGAGTCGACGCCTCCATCGCGCATAACACCGGTCCGAATATCTCCTCCCGATAAACAGACATCCGCGGACGAACTCCCGCAAACAATGTCGGTCCAACCCAGTTGCCTTTTGGCCAGCCGGAGACCTTACAACGACTTCCGTCCAACAAACACTTTGCGCCTTCTTTTTTGCCTTCTGCGATAAGGCGTTTAATCCGAGCCAGTGAATCAGTGTTAATCACCGGACCAAAATCGGCTTTTTTGTCGCTCCAATGACCGGGACGGAGTTTCTTCATCATCTTTGCCAAATCAGGAAGCCACTTTTTCGACTCTCCGACAAAAATCGCGACACTGATTGCCATACAACGTTGTCCCGCCGCGCCGCAGGACGCGCCGACAAGGGCGTTTAATGTTTGTGTTTTGTCGGCGTCCGGCATGACCACCATGTGGTTTTTCGCCCCCGCCATGGCTTGAACTCGTTTCATGTTTTCACAACCGACTCTGTAAATGTTTTTTGCCGCGGGAACCGAGCCGACAAATGAAATCGCGCGAATGTCATTGTGTGCGAGCAGCATTTCAGCCTGCGCTCTTCCTCCATGAATGACCTGCAACAAACCCTTCGGCGCGCCGGCTTGTAAAAACAACTCCGCGAGTTTAACCGCCGTCATTGGTGTTTGTTCCGAGGGTTTAAGAACAAAACTGTTGCCGCAAACAGTCGCCAGAGGAAACATCCACAGGGGAATCATCGCGGGAAAGTTAAACGGACAAATGCCGGCGCAGACTCCCAGCGGCTGGCGAATGCTGATGGTGTCCGCGCCGCCGGCGACATTCTCCGCCGTCTCGCCCATCAACAATGTCGGCGCTGAACATGCAAACTCCGCGACTTCTATGCCGCGAAAAACATCGCCTTTGGCGTCTTCCAGTGTCTTGCCGTTTTCCGCGGAGACAATCTTTGCAAGCGAAGTCATGTTTTCCTTTAACAAGCGCTGATAATCCATCATCAATCTCATGCGCACCGGAGGAGGCGTATCACGCCATTCAAGTTGAGCTTCAACAGCGCTTTTAACCGCCGCGTTAACATCGGCTTCGGTCGCAAAAGGCGCTTCACCGATAATCTTTTGAGTCGCCGGGTCGGACACGCCCAGGCGTTGTTTTGCGCGTCCGCCGGTAAACTTGCCGTTAATTAACATGGGTACGAGTTTGGACATAGCGTTTCTCCGTTGGGTTAACTGGTCTCCAGACTTTAAGAATCCGCCGCCGACAATCCCCGCACGGCTTCCAACACTTCAAAGGCGTGACCTTTAACTTCGCCAATGTCGCGCCATTCGCGTGAGAGTCTGCCTTCGCCGTCAATCAAAAACGTACTTCGTTTGCCGACTTCAAACTGTCGGTGGAGTGTTCGCTCGCCGTCACTCAACAAATGATGCGCGTAGTCAAACTTGTTGCGAAAATTTTGATGCGAGTCGATGGAGTCAGCGGAGACCCCCAAAACCACGGCGTTTGCCGAGGTGAAATCCGAAAGATGTTGTGTGAACTCACCTCCCTCTATTGTACAACCGGGAGTGTCATCTTTCGGATAAAAAAACAACACCACTGCGCGTCCGCGATTTGCCGACAGGCGGAACTCGCCGTCCGTTCCCGGCAGTGTGAAGTCCGCAATCTCATCTCCAATATTCATCTTGCAATGATTATACCGCATGACATCCGACAATGTCGCCGCGCCGTTATTTTAATTCCGCCGCCGTTTGGTCAAGAGCCGCCGCCGCTTTCGAGATGAGTTCGTCAATCTGCCCCCGAGTAATCACCAACGGCGGCGCGACAATCATGGTATCGCGGACGGCTCGCATCACGAGTCCGCCGGCGACACTGTTGTCGCGGCAGATTCCTCCGGCGGCGGCTTTCTCCGGAAACCGAGCCGAAGTCTCTTTGTCCGCGACAAGTTCCAACGCCGCGACCATTCCCACGCCGCGAGCCTCGCCGACCAGCGGATGTTCCGACAATTGCGACCACTGTTCTTGAAAGTAAGGCGAGGTCTCCGTGCGAGTTTTTTCAACAATGTTTTCGGACTCCATCAGTTGCAGGTTGGCGAGAGCCGCTGCTGCGCAGGCGGGATGTCCGCTGTAGGTGTAGCCGTGTGCAAACTCACCGCATTGATTAATCAGCACATCGGAGATGTCGTCATGAATCAGGACTCCGCCCATCGGCAGATAACCCGAGGACAAACCTTTCGCGATAGAGATGAGTTTCGGGCGAACACCGAAATGTTCAACGCCAAACCAGTGTCCGAGGCGTCCGAATCCACAAATGACTTCGTCGGCGATGATGGGAACATCGTATTCGTCACAAATACGCTGGACTTCCGGCCAGTAAGAATCCGGAGGAATCACAACACCTCCGGCGCCTTGAACGGGTTCACCGATAAACGCGGCGATTTTATCCTCACCGAGTTCACAAATCTTATCTTCAACCGCTTTCGCCGCGGCTTTGCCGAACTCATCGGGCGAGAGTCCTTCATTTTCGTCAAACCAGTAGGGTTGTTTAACGTG
>JAWONR010000105.1:0-2695 GCA_033865115.1 Candidatus Persebacter sydneyensis
CGAGCCAAATCCTCGCGCAAATCTTCAACATCTTCCAACCCCACCGACAATCGCACCAAGTTCTCACCAATGCCAACCGCGCGGCGGTGTTCATCACTCAACCGCGAATGTGTCGTCGTCGCCGGATGAGTCACCGTGGACTTAACATCTCCAAAATTCGCAGTTATCGAAAACATACTCAAAGCATCAATAAAACGCCACGCTTCTTCGCGTCCTCCCCGTAAAAGAATCGTAATCATCCCGCCGCCAAGTCCGTTTTGTTGACGCATTGCCAACTCGTGTCCGGGATGAGACGGCAAACCCGCATACAACACTTTCTCCACCTGCGATTGTGTCATCAACCACTCCGCCAATATCGCCGCCGACTCACAATGCGCCCGCATGCGAACCGGCAGTGTCTCCATCCCGCGTGAAATCATCCATGCGTTAAACGGAGACAACGCCGGTCCGCCACTCCGCAAAAACGGATATATCTTTTCATATAACAACTCTTCACTTCCCGCAACCGCGCCGCCCAACACTCGTCCCTGCCCGTCCAGATACTTTGTCGCGGAATGTATGACTATGTCCGCGCCCAATGACAGCGGCTTTTGACCAAACGGACAAAAGCAATTGTCCACCGCCAATAATGCTCCCTGTTTGTGCGCCAATTCGGCTATCTTCCCAATGTCAACAATTCCCAACACCGGATTGGAAGGCGTCTCTAAAATCAACAACGCGGCGGGTTCTTGTAACGCCTTTTCCCACGAGTCCTCACCTCCAAAAACATAATCAACTTGCACGCCGAACTTGGAAACACTCTTTGAAAGCAACTGCACTGTCGCGCCAAATACATCTCCGCCGCATACAATCCGTGAACCGCTTTCACATACGCCCATGATAATCGACAATATTGCCGACATCCCGCTCGACACTGAAAGCGCCGCCGGAGCGCCTTCCAATGCCGCTATGCGAGTGTTCAATGTCTTTACATTCGGATTGGAAAAACGGGAGTATACATACTCCGCAACCGGCATCTCAAACATCTCCGCCGCCTGTCCGGCGTTGTCAAACATAAAACTGGATGTCAAAAACAACGCTTCCGTGTGTTCGCGGCGGGATGTGCGCTCTTTCGGCTCGCGAATCAATTTGGTCGGCGTGCGTGTCACGGGTTTATGAATAAGTGCGAAGCGACAAATCCAACTGCGATGAATCATCATCGCGCGCACCGCCTCGGCGAGCCTCCAACTCCTGCAAATATTCCTCGTTAATCATCGCATCCGGATAATCACCGTCAAAGCACGATGTCTCAAACACTGATGATTCGCCTCCCGCATCTCTCACCGCGGCGACAAGGTCCGACATGTCCTGATAAACCACATCATCCGCTCCCAAATGAGTCGTGATTTCCGCATTGTTGCGTCCATGAGCTATCAGTTCACCGCGAGTCGCAATATCAACTCCAAAAACATTGGGATGTCGCACCGGCGGCGCGGCACTCGCAAAATAAACACGTTTCGCCCCCGCCACTCTCGCCATCCCGACAAGTTGTGCTCCGGTTGTGCCGCGTACTATGGAATCATCCACCAACAACACTCGTTTGTTGGCAAACTCCGGCGCAATGACATTAAGCTTCTCGCCGACAGAACGACGACGGCGCGCCTGTCCCGGAACAATGAATGTCCGACCCGTATGTCGGTTTTTGACAAGTCCTTCGCGATAAGGAACTCCCAACTCTCGTGAGACCTCCAACGCCGTGACTCTTCCGGAGTCGGGAATTGGCATCACACAATCCGGACGAATATGGGGATAATCACGGCGAATCTTTGCCGCCAAATAACGTCCCATGTTAACTCTCGCGTCATAAACCAATGCGCCGTCCAAATGAGAATCAGGACGGGCGAAATAGATGTATTCAAAGATACAGGGACGAGGACTCGCGCCGGCATACTTGCGCCGATGTGCCTTGCCGCGCAAATCAATAAACACCGCTTCGCCGGGGGCGATGTCTCCGGTGTTTTCAAAATGAAGCGGATGAAACGCCGCACTCTCCGAAGCCGCCAACCATTCATTGCCGCCGTGCGCGCCCAATGACAAAGGACGAATCCCCCGAGGATCTCTAAAAGCCAACAATCCCGCGCCGGCAATTAATGCAACTGCGGCATAAGCTCCCGTACAGTGTTTGTGAACATCGGCAACGGCGTCCAGAAACAAATCCGGCGCTTTTGCACCTCCGCGCATCCGCAAGTGTATCGCCTGAGCCAAAACATTTAACAACAACTCCGAATCGGAGTCACTGTTGACATGTCGCTGGTTTTCGCCCTCCAAATACTTTGCCAACTCCTGTTGATTAACCAAATTGCCGTTGTGTGTGAGTGTGATGCCAAACGGATGATTGACATAAAACGGTTGTATCTCCGACAACGCCTGCGCACTTCCGCTGGTGCTGTATCGGACATGTCCCACGCCGGCGGTGCCGTGTAATGCGCTAATTTTGGCGTCGTCAAAAACATCTCGCGCCAAACCGCGTCCTTTTTCAATAAACAAACGATGTCCGGACAAAGTCGCAATGCCCGCCGAATCTTGTCCGCGGTGTTGCAGGAACGAAAGTCCGGAATAAATTGTAGGCGCCGCGTCGGCTGAACCCATATAACCGATTATGCCGCACATATTATTGACTCTCCACCGCACACGGCACGGCTCCATCCTCCAAAAC
>JAWONR010000106.1:0-2376 GCA_033865115.1 Candidatus Persebacter sydneyensis
GAGTCTATCTCTGACGGGCGGAAGCGGCTTGCAGAGAGAGTAGAGCGGGGAGTGAATCACCGCCCAAAAACGCCAAAAACGCACTTCCGCCGGTGGAACGATAAGAGAACTTTTCCGCCACATTAAATTGACTCACCGCCGACAAAGTATCACCTCCGCCGACAACGGAATACGCCGAAGAATCGGCGGCAGTTTCGGCAATTTCACGAGTCCCGCCGGCAAAAGGCCGATATTCAAAAGCCCCCAGCGGACCGCTCCAAACAACCGCGCCGGCTTGTCGGATAATGTCTGAATATTCACGGCGTGTATTGTCTCCAACATCCACAATCATCTCATCTTCGGCAATCGCGGAAAGGTCATTAACCGCAAGTGAGCGCGTTTTTGCCGTGGCGGAGATCTCACCTGCCACGACAACATCGGACGGCAGGACAATCTTATCGCCGTATTGTTTAATGAGTTTGCAGGCGGATTCACGCAATTCATCCTCCACCAATGACGCGCCGACGGGCATGTCCAAACCGGCGAAGAAAGTGTTGGCAATTCCGCCTCCGACAACAATTCGGTCAGCCAGCGCACACAATCTCTCCAAAGTTGAAAGTTTGGAGGATATTTTACCGCCTCCGACAATCGCGACAAACGGACGGGCGGGATTATCAGTCAAACGCGAAAGCGCATCAATCTCCTGTCTCAACAACAATCCGGCGCAGACATCTTTTGCCGCCTCCGCCAGCGCACACAGGGAACATTCAGTCCGATGAGAGACCGCAAAAGCATCCAACACAAAAACATCGCCAAGAGCGGCATATTGAATCGCCAATTCGGGGGAGTTTTCTTTTTCACCTTGATTAAAACGGGTGTTTTCCAACATCCACACTTCGCCCGTCTCTGGTTTGTTTGCGGGGAATTCGGGATGAAACATCACCGGCATGTTGCATAACTCCGACAATCTTTCCGCCGCGGGGCGAAGTGAATATTCAGGCGCGAAATGTTTTGGACGTCCCAAATGAGACAGACAGACAACCCCGCCGCCGTTTTGGACAATATATTGAATGGTGGGAACGGAGGCTTGAATACGGGAGTCATCGGCGATTTTGCCGTTTGTCATGGGCGTATTGAAATCAACTCGTAGCAGGGCGGTTTTGCCGTCCCACGAAACGGCGTCAACGGCGCGCACTTCCGCGCTCATCACTCATTGCGGCGGCGACATCCAACATACGATTGGCAAACGCCCATTCATTGTCATACCACGCCATGACTCTCGTCAGTCCGCCGACAACTCTTGTTTGAGTCAAATCAACACAGGCGGAATGTATGTTGTGATTGTAATCGGAGGAAACCAAAGGCGCATCTGAAACCGTCATAACACCGGGCGGCATGACATCTGCGGCATCGGCAAAGGCGGCGTTTATGGCTTCAACATCGGCGGCGGAGGACAGACGACATGTCAAATCCACAAGTGAAACATTATTAACCGGAACCCGCAGGGCGATGCCGCCGAGTCGTCCTTTAAGTTCGGGAATAATCACGCCGATGGATTCCGCGGCGCCGGTTTTTGTCGGAATGATGTTCATCCCCGCCGCGCGCGCGCGCCGCAAATCGGAGTGTGATTCATCCAACAATCTCTGGTCGGCGGTAAAGGCATGTACCGATGTCGCCCAGCCTTCAATGATTCCAAACTGTTCATGTAAAGTTTGAACAACGGGCGCCAGACAATTGGTCGTACAAGAAGCGGCGGAGACCACTTCCAAACCTTTGTTTTTAAGAAGAGTGTGATTAACACCGTAAACAACAGTGGCATCCGCATTTTTACCCGGCGCGGAGATTAGAACTTGTTTTGCGCCGGCGGACAAATGTTTTGCGGCGTCATCCCGCGCGGAAAATGCGCCGGTGCATTCCATAATCAGTTGTGCTTTTGTGGCGGGCCAGTCAATTCCGCCAATGTCGGTACAACGCGTATATCGGACTTTGTGCCCGTTGATTAATATATCATCACCGGAAACACGGACATCGGCGTCAAATTTCCCGTGAGTGGTGTCATATTGAAGTAAGTGCGCGGCAATGGAGATGTCAGCACGACTATTGACGGCGACAATTTTCACATCATCGCGCTCGGATTCCGCCCACGCGCGCAAAACGCAACGTCCGATGCGTCCAAACCCGTTAATTCCCGTCAAAACTGCCATAAATTGAATTATACCCGATTTCACAAATAAAACGGCGTGAATATGGGCGGCGGTAATGACTTGTCCAGCGATAATGACTTGTTAGGAGTTGGATTAGTTGTCGCGCCAAACTTGCTATAATTTGAAGATGTCCGGAACAACCATGATAATTGGGAATTATGCCCGATTTTGCAAATAAAGACGGCATAAATAC
>JAWONR010000107.1:0-13018 GCA_033865115.1 Candidatus Persebacter sydneyensis
CCCTGTTTAGACATTGACGCCGGTCGTGTTGTCAAAGGAGTCCGTTTTGTCAACATTCGCGATGCCGGAGACCCCGCGGAAGCCGCTCACCGATACTCCAAAGAAGGCGCGGATGAACTCGTATTCTTAGACATCACTGCAACATCGGACTCCCGAGACATTTTGCCCGACATCGTCAAAAAAGTCGCCGAAGAAATCAACATCCCCCTGACTGTCGGAGGAGGTGTCCGCTCATTAAACGACTTTGCCGACTTATTAAAAGCCGGTGCCGACAAAGTCTGCATTAACTCCGCCGCAGTCGCGCGTCCGTCATTAATCGGCGAATGTGCCGGTCATTTCGGAGCTCAATGTGTGGTTGTCGCCGCCGATGTTAAAAAAGCCGGTGATGACTCTTGGCAGGTCTACACTCACGGCGGGAGGCGGAATACAGAGATGGATGCGTTATCATGGCTCCGACAAGCCGAAAACGAAGGCGCGGGAGAGATTCTTTTGACAAGTATGGATGCAGACGGCACTTTGGGCGGTTATGACCTGCCTCTTTTACAGTCGGCGGCGGCGGCGGTTAATGTCCCCCTCATCGCCAGCGGAGGCGGCGGAGCTCCCGAACACCTGGCTTCGGCTCTGATTAAAGGCGGCGCCGATGCCGTCCTGGCGGCGAGTATCTTTCATGACGGCACTTACTCCATCGGGGAAGTCAAACACTATCTGGCGAAGCAGGGATTGGAAATCCGCCTGCCAAATGCGGCATGAGTAAGGATATTTTGGCGGAATTGGCGGAATTGGCAAGGCAAAGACAGAATGATTCGCCTGAAAACTCCTATATCGCCCGTCTTTTGCAGGGAAATGAAGACGATTTGCTCAAAAAAATAGTCGAAGAAGCCGCTGAAGCCTCTCTCGCCGCCCGAGCCGGTGACCGGGATAAGTTCAAAGAAGAACTCGCCGACTTGTGGTTTCATTGTATTATCGCCATGACAAGGTATAATGTCTCCATGGAAGATGTTACAGAGATTTTGCGAGCGCGCCGCGGAATGTCGGGTATTGAAGAAAAGAAAGCGCGCGGGAGAAAATAATCATGGGAGCTTTTAGTATTTGGCATTGGTTGGTGGTACTGCTTGTCGTTGTCCTGCTCTTCGGCAGTAAAAAACTGCGGGGTTTGGGCGGTGACCTGGGTGTTGCCGTGCGCGGCTTCAAACAAGGTCTCAAAAGTGACGGCGCCGCGTTGGAATCCGACTCTGCCGACACCACCATCAAAACCGAAACAGCAAATCCCGAAACCAACAATGCCAAGGATGACCGCGGGCATTCCGCCTGAGCGGAAGTACGCCGGTCATGTTTGACATTAGCTTCGGCGAAATCTTTATCATTGTCGTCGCCGGATTGATTATCATCGGTCCTCGACAATTGCCGCAAACTGCTCGATTTCTGGGACACATGGTCTCAAGGATTCAAAGACAAATCTCCGGTGTTAAGTCCGAAATCCGCCGTGAGATGGAACTCGAAGACCTGAAGAATATACAACGTGAGTATGAAACCGCCGCCAGGGAAGCCGGGGATGAAGTCGCCGCTCATACGCGGGACATCCGAAAAACCGCTGATAGTGCCATGAATCTTGATGAAACCGGTGAACCCACAAAAACTGACGACAAGCATGACAACAATGCCGAAAGTCCTGACGAAAACACGACTTCCAATAACGACTCTCCAAAGACGAATTGGCCGACTCCGCCCGATAAGTCATGATTGACGACCTGCCAAAAGACGGCTTGTTGTCACACTTGGTTGAACTGCGAGGCGGACTCCTGCGGGCGCTCGGCGCTATGGCGGTCTTGACTATCCTGTTTCTCACTCCGTTTACCGGCGCGCCCCTCGCCGGAGAAGTCTACTCTCTGCTCGCAAAACCGCTCTCGGAAATACTCTCCGCAAATGACGGACAACTCATCGCCGTCGGCGTTGTCGCGCCTTTTACCGTGCAAATCACCACCGCACTGCTCGCCGCTCTGGTGTTGTCTATGCCGTATCTGTGGTACGAAATCTGGCGGTTTGTCGCTCCCGGTCTTTATAAAAACGAACAACGGCTCGCCCTGCCTTTGATTGTCAGTGGAACCGCGCTTTTTTATCTCGGAATGCTGTTCGCCTATTTTATGGTCTTTCGCGTGGTCTTTGGATTCATCGCCGCCGTTGCGCCTCCCGGAATGGTCTGGACTCCCGATATTCAAGAATTTTTCAGCTTTGCCGTCTCTATCTTTATCGCCTTTGGAGTCGCCTTTGAAACTCCGGTTGCCGTGTATCTGTTGGTGAAAACCGGGGTTGTGGAGGCGGAGACTCTCCGCCAGGGACGCCGGTATGTCATTGTCGGCGCCTTTGTCATCGCCGCCGTCTTTACCCCGCCTGATGTCGTCTCCCAACTTTTACTGGCTATTCCCTGCTGGCTGCTGTTTGAACTCGGTTTGTTGCTCGCGCCGAAAACCAAAAAAGATGATGACGAAAATACAACCGAAAAATCGGAAAAACAGGATGATTAATCATTCCGCTAACGACAAGTGGAAAAACGGTGGAAACTCTGTGCAAAAAGTATCCAAAAAAAATTATTCAATATGCGCCGTTTTATGCCAAAACCGCGCCGTTTTATGACAAAATATTACTTATGATGATTTGTGGCTCCCTGGCGGCGGCAATATGAGCTCGCAGAAACGCCCTAAAATTTTAATCGTGGACGACGAAGTCGGCATCCGCGAATTGCTGACTGAAATTCTCACCGATGAGGGTTATGCCGTCTCCACCGCCGAAAACGCCGATGCCGCCTGGGAAATAAGACGCAATGAACAACTCTCGCTGATTTTGCTCGACATCTGGATGCCCGGGAAAGACGGACTCACGCTTCTCAAACAATGGCGTGATGCAGGACTCGCCAATGTCCCCGTCGTCGTTATGTCCGGGCACGCCACCATCGACACCGCCGTAGAAGCCACAAAACTCGGCGCTCGCGAGATACTCGAAAAACCCATCGCAGCAAACCGGCTTTTGGTGACTTTGCAAAAAGTCGTCTCCTCCAGCGAAAGCGAACAAGTCAGTCCCGAAATACAACACACCGACTTTGGACGAACCGATGTCATGAAGCGGTTTAAAACGCAAATGTTGGAGGCGTCTGCCAATACTAATCCGACTCTCATGGTCGGTCCGGCAAGCGCCGGCGCGTCTTTTTATGCTCAAATGCTTACGCCCCCGCAACGAGAAACGGTGTTTATTGACAGAAGTGCGGAGTTGGAATCAGGGACTTCTGAAATCATGCGCAAGGCGGACGGCGGTTTGGTCATCATCCGCATGATTGACATGCTGACTCCCGCACAACAAAGCGGACTGTTGGCGCTGGTCGGCGAAGCCCAGAGGAATGAAACTCGCATTGTCGCCGCCGCCATGGAAAATCCCGAAGTATTAAAAGCCGACAAGGGGTTTAACGCCGCTTTGTTGGAGGCGTTTTCTCGGCATGTGATTTATCAGCCGTCATTGTCGCAATATATGGCGGACATTCCCTATGCGGTGGACATTATCATCCGCCGTCTGACTCACAACACCGAAATGCAGGGACGGACTCTGACACCGCAGGCGGTGGATTTGTTACTACATCACAACTATGAAAACGATTTTTTGGAGCTCATCTCTCTTGTCCGGAGTTCGTTGATGTACTCCAACACGCCGCGGGTTGATGCGCCGGCGATGCAGGTGGTGTTAAATCAATTTGCGCTGGGGATGTCATCGATTTCCAAGATGGTTGGCGGTGATATTTTTGCGATGCCGTTGAGAGACGCTCGCTTGGTGTTTGAACGCGAATACTTTCGCCGTTTGATGGAAATCACACAGGGCAATATTCAGCAAGCGACCGAAATGTCGGGTTTGGACCGCACTTATTTATACCGCAAAATCAAACAATACAAACCGGATTAACCGCGAACCGTATTGGCATAAATTTGCCGACTTATTGCCCGCGGTTGCGCCCGGAGACTCCGCGACAACAGACGGATTTGCCGGCGCCGGTGAGTCATTGGCGTTGGCGGCGTGGTATTTGCGACATCGGCGCGCGGTGGTGTTTCTCGCCCGTGATGTTTTATCGGCGGCTCATGCCGTGGAAGAACTCGCCTTTTTTGCGCCGGAAGTCCCGGTAAGATTGTTTCCCGACTGGGGAGGACTTCCCTACGACCGTTATTCACCTCCCGCCGAACTCCAAGCCGAGCGCATGGCGGCGTTGTCCGAGATGAGTTATGCACCGGCAATAACTATCGCGCCAATTATCGCCGCCATGTCGCCGTGTCCGCCGCCGTCTTATGTCGCCGCGCGCGCGTTAAACTTAAAACAAGGACAAAAACTAAACCGGGAGTCATTCACCGCCGCCCTCGCCGCCTGCGGTTATGCAAGAGTCGACCGCGTACTCGCGGCGGGAGAATTTGCCGCTTATGGCGGACAAATTGACGTCTTTCCGCCCGGTGAACAAACGCCCTTTCGCCTGGTGTTGGCGGATGATGAGATTGAACAACTTCGCATCTTTGACCCGCGCACACAATTGTCCGCCGGCAAGTGTGATGAAATTCGTCTTTCACCGGCGGGGGAATGTGATTTGTCAGAGGAAGGCATCGCCCGTTTTCGCGCGGGATTCAAAAGTCGTTTTGATGAAACCGATGATTCAATGATGGAAGACATAAATGACGGACGAGAACCTCCGGGCGCGGTGTTTATGCTGCCGTTGTTTTTTGGAGGCGTGTCTCGGTTGTTGGATTACGCCTCGCCGGAGACATTAATTGTCATGCATGATGAATGCGAAGACGCCGCGGCGCGTTTTTTTCAACAGGCGGAGCGAAGACAACGACATACGGAGGTTTATGAACGCCGTGCGACTTTGCCGGCGGCGGAGGTCTTTTTATCACCGGCGGGGTTGTTGGAGTCTCTAAAAACATTTTCGGTTTTACGCTTACAAAAGACGGCGGCGATGCCGTCTCCGCCGCCGGCGGCGGTAAATCGCCGCCGCAGTGACTCACACGCGCCGTTAAAATCATTCCTGCGGGAGACAAACGGACGGGTTATCATCGCGGCGGACGGCGAAGGACGTCGTGACTCACTCCGTCATGCATTGTCGGATGAGAATGTTGAGACGGCGGATTCATTCTCTGATTGCGGAGATGGAATATCATTAACAGTCGCGCCGTTGCGCGGCGGTTTTGTCGCCGATGGATTAACGGTATTAACCGAAGCGGAGATTTTTGATGTTCGCCTGCCGCCTCGCAGAACTCGCCGTCGTGTTGCGGAATTTTCCGGTGAATTAACGCCGGGCGATATTGTCGTACATCGTGATTATGGAGTCGGATGTTACGCGGGCATTTCCGAAAAGACGGTGGGCGGCGAACATGGTGAATTCTTATGTGTCCGCTATGCGGATGAACAGTCATTATGGTTGCCGGTGGCGCATTTACACTTATTATCGCCCTATTACGGAGAGCCGCCGGCGTTGTCAAAACTGGGCGGCAGACAATGGAAACGCCAGCGCGCGCGCGCCGAAAAAGCGGCACGAGACACGGCGGCGCGAATGTTGGGTGTCCATGCTCGCCGCGCGGCGTCATCGGGATTCTCCCACTGTCCGGATGAATCAGACATGGCGCGTTTTGCCGGCGGATTCAGACATGAAGAAACGCCCGACCAATCATCCGCGGTTAGCGCGGTGTTAAATGACATGCGCGCGCCTCGTCCGATGGACAGGTTATTGGTCGCCGATGTTGGTTTTGGCAAAACGGAAGTCGCCATGCGCGCCGCGTGTTCCGCGGCGTTGTCGGGAATGCAAACGGCGATATTGGCGCCGACCACATTATTGGCGGAACAACATGCGCGCAATTTTGTGGAGAGATTCGCCGGTTTTCCGGTGCAAGTTGTGTCTCTCACTCGTTTATCCGGCGCGGCGGAAAAGAAACAAACACTCGCCGCCATTGCAGACGGCAGTGCCGACATTGCGATTGGCACTCATGCCTTGTTGCAGTCATCAGTGCGTTTTTGTCGTTTGGGTTTGGCGGTTATTGATGAAGAACACCGTTTTGGCGTTCGACATAAGGAGTACTTTAAGAGTTTGCGCGCGAATATTGACGTACTTGCACTTTCAGCAACGCCGATTCCGCGCACAATGGCATTGGGTTTGTCCGGCGTGCGCGACATATCAATCATGGCGACACCGCCGCCGGCGCGTTTGGCGGCGCGCTCGGTGGTTGCGCCTTTCTCTCAGGACTTAATTGTTGACGCATGCGAGCGCGAACTCTTACGCGGCGGACAAATTTATTTCGTTCACAATGAGATTCGCGGTTTGCCGGCGCTCGCCGAACAATTACGGGAATGGTTGCCGTCCATGTCTATTGTTGTCGCTCACGGCGGCATGGGCGCTTTGGAAATAGAACGCGCCATGAGTCGTTTTGTCCGCGGCGGTGTGGACATGTTATTGGCGACGACAATTGTGGAAAGCGGACTTGACATTACCAACGCCAACACAATGATTATCAATCGCGCCGACCGCATGGGCGTTTCTCGTTTGCATCAATTACGCGGAAGAGTCGGACGCGCCGGCGCGCAGGCTTACGCATACTTTCTAACGCCTCCGGAAGACGCCATGAGCGCCAAAGGCGGCGCGAGAATGTCGGCTATTGCCGATTACAGTGCATTGGGAGACGGTTGGCAAATCGCCATGAGAGATTTGGAAACACGCGGCGCCGGTGAAATTTTGGGCGAGCGCCAAAGCGGTGAGATTGCCGCTGTCGGTTATACGTCTTATCAAAAGATGGTCGCCGCCGCGGCGCGTCAAATGTCGGGCGATGAAGAGCCCGCGGACATTGACGCCGTTGTTGAACTTTCATCACCGGCTTTATTGCCTTCGGTTTATGTGCCGTCGGCTCCCGAGCGTTTGCATTATTACCGCCGATTGTCCGCCTGCATCAGTGAAGATGAGATTGACACTGTTCGCATGGAATGGAATGACCGTTTTGGCAGGCCGCCGCCGCCGGCGAAGACATTGATTCTCTGTCACAAACTTCGGTTATTGGCGGGAGCCGTTCAAGCCGCCCGTTTACGAGTGAGAGAAGGCGTTGCCACGGTGGAATTCGCGGAAAATCCGGTTTGTCACACCGAGTTAATGGCTCACATTGCGGCGGACAAATGTCGTCCGGGCAAAGACGGCAACACGATATTAATAGACAACCTCGGCGAAGATGTAACCGAATCCGCCGCGCATATCGCCGATTTCCTACGCGCCCTGCGTCCGACTCATTCCGAATCAGAGACCAAACCGTAATCGCGCAACAATGCCTCCGGACGGGGTTCTCTTCCGCGCATGGCAAAGAATGACTCCGCCGCCGAACGAGAACCGCCGACGCCGAGAATCTCACGGCGAAAACGCGCGCCCAATTCAGAGTTGCATATTTCACCGCTTTCTTTAAACATGGCAAAGACATCCGCGGCGAGGACTTCCGCCCACAGATAACTGTAATATCCCGCGGCATAACCGCCGGCGAATATATGGGAAAAACTGCATGGAAAGCGATTCCATTCCGGCACGGGAAGCACCGCTGTTTCACGTCTAACTTCATTAAGAGCGTCCATAAACGGACGCGGCTCGGCGGCGTGCAATGACAAATCAAACAATGCGAATTCAATTTGTCTCAATAACTGCAAACCGGCTTGAAAACGCCGCGCGGCGAGTGCGCGTTCAAACAATGCGCGCGGCATGGGCTCGCCGTTTTTAACATGCGAAGTCATGGGCTCCAAAACTCGCCAGTCCCAAATAAAGTTTTCCATAAACTGGCTTGGCAGTTCCACCGCATCCCATTCCACGCCGTTCATGCCGGCGGCGGAATAATCATCCACTTCGGTTAACAGATGATGAAGCGCGTGTCCGAATTCATGAAACAGAGTTTGCGCCTCGTCCCAGTTTAGGAGTGCTGTTGCGCCTTCAGCGGGAGAGGTAAAGTTACACACCACATGCGCCGCCGGCAGTTGCAGTTTTCCACGGCGGCGAAACCTCGAAAGTGATTCCGCCGCCCAGGCGCCACCGCGTTTGGTCTCACGGGCGAACAAATCCAAATAAACGCCTCCCGCCGATGTCTCATCCGTATTTTGCGCCGAGAGATAAGTTTGCGGCTCGTATGTTGACGCTTTCGCCGGGGCGAACTTCACGCCAAACAAACCGCCGATGCATGTTAGAAGTCCGTCCAACACTTGTTGCGCCTGCAAATACGGACGAAGTTCCGCTTGTGAAAACTCAAACCGCCGCCGGCGCAAATGGTCGGACACAAACGGCACATCCCAGGGTTGTAAATCGGTGATGGTTAATTCATCGGCGGCGAATGTCCGCAGTTCTTCCAACTCTCGGCGCGCATGCGGCATCGCCCTCGCCGCCAAGTCACGGAGAAAATCCACGACTTCACTCGGTGACTGAGCCATGCGTGTTTGTAACGCGACATCGGCATAACTTTCAAACCCGAGCAAACCCGCTTGTTTGCGCCGTAGCGCGGTGATTTCATTAATGAGCGGTGAGTTATCACGTTCCGCCGGTCCGTATTCACTGGCGCGGGTGTTGTAGTGATAATACATGGTGCGCCGTTTTTCCCGTGTTGGGGAGTATTGCATGAATGCGACATAAGAGGGTTGTGAGAGTGTAAAGCGATAACTGCCGTCTTGTTGTCGCGCGGCTGTTTTAATGTCTTCGGGCATGTCGCCGAGGTCGGATTCTTCGGCGGTTAATGGATTTTGGTTGGTGGCGTCAAGCAGGTTTTCTTCAAACTGGGATGCCAGTGCCGCGAGACGTTCTTCATTTTTACGGAATTCATTTTTTTCCGTTGTTGCGAGTCCGACGCCGGACAATTCAAAGTCACGCCGCGCATCTTTGAGTATTTTTTGTCTTGTGGGCGAGAGTGAATTGGCGTTATCCAGCAGTTTAATTAGATTGGCATAAACGCCTTCGTGTTGTCCGAGTCGCGCATAAAGCGCGGCGACTTTGGCGAGATTTTGCCGATGAGCTTCGCGCCATTCCGGCACACTCATGACGGCGTGCATGTGTTCGATTTGGTTCCATGCACGCGAGACTGACTCTTCAGCTTCTTCGAGCGGAGCCCACATGGTTTCCCATTCTGGCTTGGCGTTTGCGGCGTTGTCTGCGGCGCGGGACAATTCAGCGAGGACGGTATCCACTGCCGGCGAAGCGTCTTGCGGGCGGATATCCGCATAACGCGGGAGGTTTGAGAAAGATAAAATAGGGTTGTCTTGTGGCATGTCTTATAATATCGCCTTTTGCGCCCTTAGCTCAGCGGATAGAGCGTTGGCCTCCGAAGCCAAAGGTCAGAGGTTCAAATCCTCTAGGGCGCGATTGGGTTCTCCCATTTCCCGTCAAAGAAACATTCCCCGAGCGGTTTGCGTTGTCGCGGGACGGATTCACGCTCACGCAGTTCCTTATCAGAGAGTCGTCCGGCGTCTGCTTGTATCCCGACGGCGATGACGGAAATACATTCAAATCCGTCCGGAATGGCGAATGTTTTTTTTGCGGCATCGGCATCAAAGCCGCCCATTTGATGACATCTCAGTCCGTGGTGTTCGGCTTCCAGTGTCAGATTCATCGCGGCGGCGCCGGAGTCATAAGCGCAATGTCGGTTGGGTTTTCCGTTATGGGCGAATGCTTGTTCAGCGCAGACCAAAATCAAGATTTGGGCGTGTTTTGCCCATTTTTGGTTGCCTTCCACGAGACATGAAAACGCCTTTTTCCAGGCGTTGGAGTTGGTATTGTTATCACAGAAGAGGAAGCGCCATGGCTCTGCGCCGAAACAAGACGGTGCCCAGCGGGCGGCTTCGGCGAGGGACAGGATAATATTGGCGTCAATTGTCTTATCTTCCTCAAAAGCGCGCGGGCTCCAGCGGCTGGCAATCAGCGGATGAACGGGCGCGCGGGTTTGCGCGGGTTTATACATGACGGCTCCTTTTTGGGGCAAAATTCGTATTATACCGCCCCGCGGGCAAAAATAGTGCGATGGGCAATGTGTTATAATATTGTTTTGTCGCCGAGCGGCATTTTTAGAAACCCTGACTAAAGAAAGGAAACCCGTGTCCGACTATCTTTTTACTTCCGAATCGGTGTCCGAGGGGCATCCTGACAAAATTTCCGACCAAATATCCGATGCATTGGTAGACGCGATTTTACCGCAAGGCGCAAGCACCCGCGCGGCGTGCGAGACCATGGTCAAAGACAACACTGTAATATTGGGCGGCGAAATACGCGGCGAACTCGCCGATGATGAAATTGACAAAATCGTCCGCGGTGTTATTCTCAAAGCGGGTTATGACAAAAAAGAGTATGAATTTGACGGCAATTCGTGCAACATTGTCAATTATATTGGACGCCAATCTTCCGACATTGCGACTGGTGTTGATGATACGGATAAGGAATTGGGAGCGGGAGACCAGGGCATTATGTTTGGTTATGCTTGTCGCGAGACCGAGTCACTCATGCCGTTGCCGATAGATCTTTCACATCGTCTTTTGCTCCGTCATGCTGAAATACGCAAAAGCGGCAGACTTCCGTGGTTGCGTCCTGATTCAAAATCACAGGTGAGCATTCGTTACAAAGACGGCAAACCGACACAGGTGGAGGCGGTTGTATTGTCAACGCAGCATGACCCGGAAATTGACGGAAGCACGGTACAAAACAACGACCCGCGGATTCGCGAGGCGGTGATAGAGGAGATTATCAAACCGGTGGCGGGTGATTTATTGTCATCTAATTGTGTTTTTCACATTAATCCGACAGGTATTTTTGTATCAGGCGGACCGGTTGCGGACTGTGGATTAACCGGACGCAAAATCATCGTTGACACTTACGGCGGCGCGGCGCCGCATGGCGGAGGCGCTTTTTCCGGCAAAGACCCGACAAAAGTCGACCGTTCTGCGGCTTATGCATTGCGTCACATTGCCAAAAGCATTGTTGCCGCCGGATTGGCGGATGATTGTTTGATTCAAGCCGCTTATGCCATCGGCGTTACAGATCCGGTGAGTGTTTTGGTTCGAGTCGGCGGCGAAAGCAACGACAAACTCACGAAACTGGCGCGGGACAAATTTGACTTAACGCCCGGCGGCATTATTGAGCGATTGGGTTTATGGAATCCGATTTATTCGCCAACCGCCGCTTACGGTCATTTTGGACGCACGCCCAAAGACGGTCTTTTTACGTGGGAAGAACCGCAGGCGCTTTAAGCGTTTTTGCAAAAAGCATAAAACCGCGCGCCGCGCGAGGCGTATAATCGGGTCATGAGATTAATCATCACTGGCGCGGCATCTGGCATTGGTTTGTCGGTGGCAAAGGCATTTCATGCTGAAGGTGCAAAAGTGGCGTTGTCCGATGTTCGCGAGGAGTTATTCGCCGACATGCCGGATGATTTTCATTGTTTTCGCGCCGATGTCTCCGATGAAAACGACATGCAACAATTCATGGCGGATGCATTATCGGCGTTGGGCGGCGTTGACATATTAATCAACAACGCCGGCATTGGCGGTCCGCAAGGCGAAATGGAAACACTTGATGCTGAAGAGTGGCGGCGTTGCATTTCGGTGATTTTAGACGGACTTTTTTACGCTTCACGCGCGGTTATTCCGGTGATGAAAAAGCAAAAGAGCGGCTGCATTATTAACATGTCATCCAACGCCGGCACACATGGTTTGCCTTGTCGCGGTCCTTATGTCGCGGGCAAATGGGGCGTAGCGGGATTAACAAAAGCCATGGCAATGGAACTTGGTGAATTTAACATTCGCGTCAATGCGATATGTCCGGGCAGTGTTGAGGGCGAGCGCATTTCGCGGGTCATTCGCAATGATGCCGGCGTACGCGGCATTTCCGCCGAATCGGTACGCGCGGAATATCTGCGTCAATCATCAATGCGTCGTTTTGCCCGTGCCGAGGAAATCGCGGCGTTGGCGTTATTTTTGTCATCTCCGTCCGGTGCGGGAATTAGTGGACAACTCATTGGCATAGACGGGCATACTGAAACACTGGGGAGAGTTGGAGAATGAAAACAATGTCGGCGGTTTGGTATGAAAAAAACGGCACACCGGAGGTTTTACAATTCGGCGAAACTGCGATGCCTCGTCCGGCGGCGAATGAAGTATTGGTAAAAGTTTGCGCTTCCGGCGTCAATCCGTCCGATGTCAAAACTCGCGCCGGTGCGCGTGGAGAGATGTCATTTGCGCGTCAAATCCCTCATTCGGACGGTGCGGGAATCATAGAAGCTACGGGGAGAAATATTTCGGAATCCAGAATCGGCGAGCGAGTTTGGCTTTGGAACGCCGCCATCAAGCGTTCATTTGGCACATGCGCGCAATACATCGCCCTACCCGCCAAGCAAGTCGTCCCATTGGATTCTCAAACATCATTCACTGCGGGCGCGTGTTTTGGCGTGCCATTAATGACGGCGGTTTATGGCGCATGCAGCGGCGAAAAGATAAAGGGAAAAACCATACTCATCACCGGCGGTGCCGGGGCGGTTGGTTTTTACGCCATACAAGCGGCGAAGTTTTTTGGCGCAAAAGTCATCACGACCATAAGCAGCGAAGAGAAAAAAGCGCATGCAGCTCTTGCAAATCCGGACAATATTATTAATTACAGAAGCGAAGATGTTGCCGAGCGCATTTTAGAGATTACCGGCGGCTTGGGCGTTGATAGAATTATGGAGGTGGAATTTGGCGGCAATGCGGAAACATCACTCAAAGTCATCAAACCGGGCGGCGTCATTGTCGGATATGGTTCAGCGGCGTGCCCTACTCCGGCGTTGCCGTTTTATCCGTTGATGTTTAAAAACATTTCACTCCGCATGTTTTTAATTTACGGAATTGGAACCATCGCACGCAAAAAAACAATCACCGCGATTCAAAAAATGGAGCCGCATTTAATTCATGCCGTTGCTAAAACTCATCCTTTGTCAAAAACCGCCGAAGCGCATCAACTTGTAGAATCCGGAAAAGT
>JAWONR010000108.1:0-9496 GCA_033865115.1 Candidatus Persebacter sydneyensis
GCCATGTCCAACTCTTCAGCGGCAATCTCCGCCGCGCGCAACACCGCCGCCGCTTTGTTCATTGACTCTTGATACTCCTTCTCCGGAACCGAATCGGCAACAACTCCGCCGCCCGCCTGAACATAACACCGTCCCTCTTTCGCCACAAATGAACGAATCGTTATGCATGTCGTCATGCCGCCGTCAAAACCCGCATAACCCGCACAACCTCCGTATAAATGACGCTTGCAGGGCTCGTAATCGTTTATCAACTGCATCGCCCGAACTTTTGGAGCTCCCGACAACGTCCCCGCCGGAAATGACGCCCGCAAACCGTCAAACGCCGTGCAGTCTCCTCGTAACTCGCCCTCAATTGACGACACTATGTGCATTACATGAGAGTACTTTTCAACTTCGCAAAAACGAGAAACATGAACGCCTCCCGCCTCCGACACCTTGCCTATGTCGTTGCGTCCCAAATCAACCAACATCAAATGCTCCGCTATCTCTTTCTCATCCGACAAAAGCTCCGCCTTTAACGCCTCGTCCGCCTCCCGTGACTCTCCGCGTGGACGAGTCCCCGCTATCGGACGCAATACTATGCGACTCCCCGTGCGCGATAACATCAACTCCGGTGACGCTCCCGCCGAGACAAAATCTCCGCACTTTAAATAAAACATGTACGGTGATGGATTCATCCGACGCAAACAACGATATATGTCCAATGTCGGCGCCGGCTGACTAAATGACAAACGCTGAGATGGAACCGCCTGAAATATGTCTCCCGCCCGAATGTGCGACAACATCGCCTTAACCGTCTCGCAAAACGCCTCTTTGCCTATGTTGCTTTCAACTTCCAACTTCCGCCGAGACTGCGAACCAAACAACCGTAATCGAGGTGCGTTTCCGGACATCCGCTCCAATAACGCCGCCGACTGCTCACGTCCACGACGATAGGCGCCTCGCCAATCTCCTCCCGCGTCTTCCGCATAACATGACTTTATGATGTATACATCATGACGATAATGGTCAAAAACCGCCAATAAATCCGTCTGCATCCATGCCATGTCCGGTAACTGTAATAAGTCCGCCTTCATGTCGCCTATATTCTCAAACCAATGAACACAATCATATCCCATATAACCAACAACTCCGCCTAAAAACGGCGGTAAATTGTCATCTTCCGCGGGAGGCACCGATAATGACGACATGTGATTCTGTAACGCCAATAACGGGTCGGTGCATGTCTCTTTGTGTAATAACTCACCGGCTCCATCGCAAACCGAAAACACGCCTTCGGAGAAAAACAACAAACGACGAGGCGATACGCCCATGAAACTATAACGACCGTTTTCGCCAGCCGCCGCACTCTCCAATAAAAACGCATATTCACTGTCTTTCTCCAACGATGCAAACGCCGACCACGCTAAAACGCCGTCATTCGGCGCGCGAAAGATTAATGACGCCACCGGAAGACCCGATGACTCCGCAAATGCAACAAACTCGTCTTCGCTGGGATTGACCGGAGGATTCATGATGACAACGCCCCGTCATTTGATAATGAAATATGCGGCGGCGCGTCTGTAATTCGCTTCGCCAAGCCGGTTAATACGCCGCCCGGTCCGCATTCATATATTTGAGTGATTCCCGACTCCATAAAAGCAGAAACGGTCTCCGCCCAACGCACCGGACGAACCAACTGCGCCGCTAAAACTTGTGGAATTTCATCCGCATTCGCCGTTTGTAATGTCGCGTTGTGAATCACCGGCGGATTCGGCGTACGCCATTTAATGTTTTGTAAATCGGACATGAATGTGTCCGCCGCCTCTTGCATCAACGGAGAATGAGACGGAATACTCACCGGCAACGGCACGACACGCTTAATGCCCGCCGCTTTTGTCCATTCACGACATGACTCTATCGCCGCCGCATCACCGGCGACAACCGTCTGTTGAGGTGAATTGTAGTTTGCCGCCCATATCTTCCCGCCCGCTTTTCTCGCCGACTCACATTGTTCTTCTATCGCCGACAACTCACCAATTATCGCCGCCATTCCGCCGGTCGCCGATTGCTGCATTAACAAACCGCGCCTGCGAGACAAACAAACCGCTTCTCCAAACTCCAATGCACCTCCACATACCAACGCCGTGTATTCGCCCAAACTGTGTCCCGCCATCATTGACGGAGTTGGTAACTTCGCCGCCCGAAATACGCCGACTGACACCGCCAACAACGCCGGTTGTGTGTTGACAGTGATGTTAATCAACTTTTCATCCGCAATGATTGATGACAAGTCTTCGCCAATGGCCTCCGATGCTTCAGATACGGCATCGGCAACCGCGGAATGCGAGCCGTAAACCGACATCATGTCCGTTGACTGCGAACCTTGACCCGGAAAAATGATCGCGCTTTTAACGCCGGTTGAACTTTCCATTACCATTCAATCACCACTCAATTAAAGCCGCTCCCCAGGCAAAACCGCCTCCCACCGCCGCCAATAAAATGACGTCACCCGGCGAAAACTTCGGCGCAAATCTCGCCAACGCCAACGGAATGGACGCCGCCGATGTGTTGGCACATTCATCAACACAATTCACGCACTTCTCCAAAGGAATGTCCAGCCGCTTGCGAACCGATTCAATAATACGACTGTTCGCCTGATGTAACACCAACCAATCCGGCTGTCGTCCTCCCTCTTCTATCGCTTGGAGTGCCGATTCCGCCATCTTTAACACCGCAAATCTAAACACCGTCCCGCCGTCCATGCGAGTGTATGGGTCGCCTTCCAACTTCCCGCCGCGCAAACGGGCGTTAACGGTTAGTTTGTCCGCGTATTGTCCGTCTGCATGAAGATTTACCGACAACACGCCCGGTGTTGAAGACGCACTCAACACCACCGCTCCCGCGCCATCTCCAAATAATACGCATGTTGAACGGTCTTGCCAGTCCAAAGTCGCCGAAAACACTTCAGCTCCCACCGCAAGAACGGTTTTGGCTCTTCCCGCCGCAATCATTGCTTCCGCCGTCGCCAATGCGTATAAAAAACCACTGCATACCGCCTGAACATCAAAAGCCGCACACGGCGCCGCGCCAAGTTGATGTTGTAACAAACACGCCGTCGCCGGATATATCCGGTCGGGTGTTGTTGTCGCCAAAACAATCATGTCCAAATCAGCGCCGGTAATGTTTGCCTGTGAAAGCGCATCACAAGAGGCTTTGTATGACATGTCGCAGACACTTTCGTCCTCCGCCGCCAAATGACGGCGTGATATGCCCGTGCGCGATTTAATCCACTCGTCCGATGTTTCCACTCCAAAACGCGCGTCTAACTCAACATTGTCAACGGTGTCCGCCGGCATATAACCGCCGACTCCGGTGACTTTTGCATATGTCCTGCCGTCACTCATGAATTCGCCTCGGGATTTGCCAGCGGCGTCATCTCCGGATTGGAATCTTCCGACTCTGAATTTGAATCCGCTGTGTCTGAATTGACAACCGGATTTGACTTTGTATTGGTTTCTGAATTCGCCTCGGACATGTTTTTAAGGATGTTCGCCCAGTCATAACCAATGGCGCGGCGCGCATAATCCAACGCCGAATAAAAAGCCGTGGCATCGGCGTTGCCATGACTTTTAACAACCAAACCGCGCATCCCCAAAAAACAAGCGCCGTTATAACGGCGGGCGTCCATGTCATGACGCAACCGAGCCAAAGCCGGCGCGGCAAACGCTCCGCACATTGTCGACAACCAGTCACGACGAAAAGCGTCTTTCACCATCCCGCTTATCATGCGAGCCAGTCCCTCGGAGGTCTTTAACGCCACATTGCCGGTAAATCCATCGCAGACAATGACATCACAGTCGCCCATGTAAATGTCAAAACCCTCCATGTTGCCGGCGAAGTTTAACGCCGACTCTTCACGCAGCATGTCCGCCACTTGTCTTAACTGCGCGCCGCCTTTAAAATGCTCTTCGCCGACATTCAACAAACCAATCTTCGGGGACTCGACTCCGCGCACCGCCCGCGCCAATGATGAACCCATGTGGGCAAACTGCTGCAGCATCTCCGGCGAACATTCAACATTCGCCCCCAAGTCCAACAAACAACAACCTCCGTCCAAACGAGGATTCGGAACAAAAGATGCAATCGCGGGACGAATTACGCCTTCAACCTTGCCCGCAGTCATTAATCCTATTCCCATTAATGCACCGGTGTTGCCCGCACTCACCACCGCTTGAGCTCGTGACTCGGCTATTAACTCCACCGCGCGGCGCATGGAAGTGTCTCGACGACGCATTGCTCGCTTGGGAGGCTCGCGCATGTCTACAACCTCTTCGGCGTTTTCTATGCTTATGTTTGCCGGCGCCGATGTTAATAACGGCTCTAAAACCGTCCGCCTTCCCGTTAAGAAAAAATGTATGTCGCCATGCGTGCGCGCCATGCGTAATACCGCCTGAGTCGCCGCGACCGGGTCGTTTTCGCCACTCATCGCGTCAACCGCGATGGAATACACTGGTTATTCTTCCTTCGTCTCTACGGGCTTGGGCGTCACTACCCGACGGCCTCGATAATATCCATCCGCAGTGATGTGATGCCGTAAATGACGAGCGCCTGATAACTTGTCTACTGACAACTCCGCACTCGTCAACGCATCATGACCGCGCCGCATGCCGCGCCGCGATGGGGACTTTTTGTTTTGCTGAACAGCCATAACTTCTCCTTAAATGAAGCGAGGGACGAACCCCTGCGCGTAAAAGCCGCATTTTATCAAAAACTCCCCCCTATTACAAAACCCCAAACCCATAACCGCCCTAAATGCCCTAATTTCCCGTCTTTCGCCCCAATTCACCATCACCGGAAAACCCGCCGAATTGCCCGATAACGCCAACCTGTCTCCGCCCGTCTTATCACGGAAACTAACCCAAATCCCTATAAAAAAATAATCCAAAAGCGAAAAATCACGCACAATTTCGGTTATAATATGCGGCTATGAAAAAAATATCAGTCGTTGGCGCGCGTACGCACAATCTTAAAAATATCAGCGTGGATTTGCCCCGCGATAAAATGATAGTCATCACCGGTGTGTCCGGCTCCGGCAAGTCATCGCTCGCCTTTGACACCATCTTTGCCGAAGGGCAACGACGATATGTCGAATCACTCTCCGCTTATGCAAGACAGTTTCTACAAGTCATGGGAAAACCCGATGTCGATTCCATAGAAGGACTCTCGCCTACCATCTCCATAGACCAAAAAAGCGCCTCGCATAACCCGCGTTCCACTGTCGGAACCGTCACCGAAATACATGACTATATGAGACTGCTCTTCGCAAGAATCGGCGAACCTCACTGTCCCAAACATGACATTAAATTAGAAACTCAAACCACCGGACGTATTGTTGATTTTCTGCTCGCAAACCTGCACGGACGCATGTTGGCGATTTTGGCGCCTCTCGTTATTGACCGCCGCGGCGAACATCTGGAAGTCTTTCGCGATATGGCGGCAAAAGGCTTCGCACGCACAAGAGTCGACGGACGCATTTATGACCTGGAAGACGCGCCGACTCTGGCAAAAACCGTCAAGCATACCATCGAAATTGTCGCCGACCGACTTCGCCCCGCCGCGGAAAACCGACAACGACTCATAGAATCCATCGATACCGCCGCACAATGCGGTGACGGACGACTCCATGTGTTGGAAATGGAAGACGGCGCGGAAAAACTGCATGTTTTTTCGACTCGTCACGCCTGTCCGAAATGCGGTTACGCTCCGCCGGAGCTGGAACCCAAACTGTTTTCATTCAACAACCCCAAAAGCGCCTGCTCCGGATGTGAAGGACTCGGGGTTAAAACCGAACTTGACCCGACACTGGTGGTGGAACATCCGGATTTGTCTCTGGAAGCCGGTGCGGTGCGAGGCTGGGACCGGCGTAATCCTTATTTATTCGCCATGTTGAAATCGGTCGCCGAACATTTTTCCATTGATTTGCGAAAGCCGTTTTCACGACTTCCGGCAAAAGCGCAAAAAGTAATATTATATGGCAGTGGCAATGTCGCCCTGGATATGACTTATATCGCACAAGGCGGAGCCAAACACCGTAAGCGCATGCCTTTTGAAGGCATTATTCCAAATATGAAACGGCGCATGCGCGATGCCGACTCTCCGCATGTGCGTGAAGAACTCTCCCGCTTTGTCAGTGTCCGTCCCTGTGACGCCTGTAACGGCAACCGACTTTCGCCCGAAGCTCTGGCGGTTAAAATCGGCGGACAGGGAATTCATCAAATATCAATAATGTCGCTTAATGAATTGGCGGACTTTTTTTCACAGTTGAAACTGAATCCAACACACGCCGCCATCGCCGAACGCATTGTCCGGGAGATTCGAGAACGTGTCGGCTTTCTAATTAATGTCGGTTTGGAATATCTGTCTCTGGGACGCGCCGCCAATACTCTGTCCGGCGGCGAGTCACAGCGTATTCGCCTCGCCAGCCAAGTCGGTTCCGGACTGACCGGCGTGACTTATGTTTTGGATGAACCCTCCATCGGCTTGCATCAACACGACAACGGACGGCTTTTACAAATGCTGGCGCGATTGCGCGACCTTAAAAACACAATTATTATTGTTGAACATGACGAAGAAGCCATTCGCACCGCGGATTATATTATAGACATGGGACCGCTGGCGGGCGTTCACGGAGGGAAAGTCGTGGCATGCGGTACGCCCGATAAAATTGCCGCCTCCTCCAAGTCCTTAACCGGACAATTTCTAAGCGGTAAAAAACACATCGCCCCGCCGACTCGCCGGCGCATGTCCAAACAGTCACTCATTGTGCGCGGCGCGCGCGGACACAACCTTAAAGGCGGTGACTTTCCCTTTCCTTTGGGCGCAATGACCTGTGTCACCGGTGTTTCCGGCTCCGGCAAATCCACTCTTGTACAAAGCATCATGGTGCGCTCGTTGTTTAGACATTTGCACGGCAGCGGCGATGAACCGCTCGCGCATAAGGGCATTTCTAATTTGGACAAGTTGGAAAAAATCGTGCTGGTTGACCAAAGTCCGATTGGACGCACGCCGCGTTCCAATCCGGCGACTTATACCGGATTTTTTACGCAGATTCGTGATTTGTTTTCCGGACTTCCACTGTCGCGCGAACGCGGTTATGCGCCCGGGCGGTTTTCTTTTAATGTCGCCGGCGGACGCTGCGAACACTGCGAAGGAGACGGCGTTATGCGCATTGAAATGCATTTCCTGCCCGATGTTTTTGTGTCGTGCGAGGCATGCCAGGGACGCCGTTATAACCCGGAGACTTTGGAGATCCGTCATCGCGGAAAAAACATTCACGATGTATTGACCATGACCGTTGATGAAGGACTGGTTTTTTTCTCCAACATCCCCGCCATCGCACGGCGACTGCAGACATTGCAGGATGTCGGACTGGGTTATATCCGACTCGGACAGTCGGCGACGACATTGTCAGGAGGCGAAGCACAACGGGTGAAGCTATCTTTGGAGCTTTCCAAACGCGGCAATGGTAAAACACTTTATGTTTTGGACGAACCTACAACCGGCTTACATTTTTATGACGTTGATATGCTACTTAAAACTTTACACCGACTCGCAGATGAAGGCAATACCGTGGTGGTCATTGAACATAACTTGGATGTAATTAAAACCGCCGACTGGGTTTTGGATTTGGGACCGAAAGGCGGAAACGCCGGCGGGGAGCTTGTCGCTTCCGGCGTGCCGGAAGATGTCGCCGCCAATAAGAACAGTCTGACCGGCAAATATCTACGACCATTATTAACCCGCCGGCGCCGCGCCGGGTAAAATCGCGGGGTGGGAGACGATTCTTATGATTGAAGCAGACGCCGTCATCGTTGACGACACTCTTGACGAAAGTAATTCCGACACTCATCGTTTTGAGTTTCGCGGGACGGCGGCGGAATATTTCCGAATATGGGCGGTGAATATCGCACTCAGCATTCTCACACTGGGAATATATTCGGCGTGGGCGAAAGTGCGCACCAAGCGGTATTTCTACGGCAACACTTTTTTGGACGGTGAAAACTTTGAATATCACGCCAATCCGTTGTCAATCTTAATTGCGCGACTGATGCTTGTCGCAGTCGTGGTGTTCGGAAGCCTTTTGGCTCAGCATCTCGGCGCGACGGAGGATTTGTCTTATACCATTGTATTGTTGTTGTTTTTGCCGTGGGCGTGGGTGCGCGGACTGTCATTTAACGCGCGCAACTCTTCACACCGCAACATTCGGTTTGTCTTTGACCGCGCCTACGGATTTCCATATTTGTTTTATGTTGTATTCATCACGCCGTTCATTGTGGTGTTTTTGCCGTGGCTGATACGCGGTTATCATCGATTTAAATGCGCGCGTCACAGATGGGGCGGATTGCATTTTGTTTTTGGCTGTCCGCGGGAGTTTTCATCCTCCCGGCACAACCCGGAAGGGCCTCCCATTTGGCCTTATCTTGCGGTGTTTTGGCTGGGAGGAGTGGTTTTTATCATTCTTCTTTCGCTATTAAGTATTGTCGTGTTTTCGTCCGAAAGCGATCCATATTTGCCTTTTGAAGTGGGGTTTCCGATGATGTTTTTATTGATGTTGATATTTTATTTCAAGGTTCAATCACACATGCTTCGATTGTTTTGGAACAGTGTGCGCACTGCAAACCGCGCGACATTTGTTTGTGAATTTACCGCGCGTGAATTTGCCTATTCAATATTGTTGGTGAATTTTTTGGCGACAATGTTTACACTCGGACTTTTACATCCGTGGGCGAAAGTTCGCAAGACGCGTTTTTTGGCGAATCGCATAAAAATCATCGCTCCATCCGGGGCGTTGAATGACATTGTCTCCCGCCGCCGCGAAAAAGAAAGCGCATTTGGCGAAGAGTTTGACGCCTCCGAAGGATTTGATTTTGATGTCGGAATCATCTGACACAAAAGAGACAAGTTCATCCGCATTGCGAGATGGAGTCCGTTGGTTTGACGCCCACTCGAGCCGCCGCCGCCTCGCCGAGTTGTTTGTAAAAGGCGACATGTTGACCGCCGTAAACGAAGACGGTGAACGGCGCGATGCGTTAATTAAAGACGCGGTAATTTCACCGAGATTGGGCAGTGTGCCCCGCACAATTACCTTCGCAGACGGTGTTTGTGTGACGGCGGATGACAATGATTGGATAGACGCCGTCCTTTCACGCGGCGGCAAAACGATGTTATCGGCGCATTTTTGGGAAAGCCGCCATACTACCGCCGCGGGTGCGGTTATCGCCGCCGTTGTCATGTTGTTATGGGGAGTTGTTTACGCCGTTCCCGTGGCGTCGGACATTCTCGCCCGTCGCGTATCGCTTTCCCACCTTACGGCGATTAGCGAAAGTGTTTATGATTCTTTTGTTGAACATGAGATATTGGAGCCCGGTGAATTGTCGCCCGAACAAAAGACGCGCGCGGAGTCCATTTTCGCAAATGTCGCCGCCGATTATGACGGCTATCCCTACCGCTTGCG
>JAWONR010000108.1:9596-12990 GCA_033865115.1 Candidatus Persebacter sydneyensis
GTGACTGGCACGCCATCGCCGAAGCGTTGTCCACGCATCCTGACACCGGCTCGCGGCAAAACTTGTCGGTGGCTTGTGACGGTTAACGGCGGCGCAAAATCGGTTAAACTTCCCTTAAAGGAGACGACAATGGCAATTGAACCCAATATTGGAAAAGTCGCGGCAAACCGCCGTTGGACGGAAAACTTGTATTCAATTCAAATCAAAGCGGAGTTTAATCCGTTTGAGCCGGGACAGTTTGGTCGCATCGGCATGGAGATTGACGGCAAGAATATTTTGCGTCCGTATTCTTTTGTCAACACTCCCGAAGAGTCGTTGTATGAGTTTTATTACGGCATTGTTCCGGAAGGACCTCTTTCGCCCCGTCTTCCGGCGTTAAAGGAGGGCGATGACATTTTGTACGTACCGAAGCCCAACGGTTACATGGTGTTGTCTGAAATTCCGGACGCCCGTCAATTATGGATGCTCGCGACCGGCACCGCGGTGGGTCCGTTTTTATCGATTCTCAAATGCGCGAAAGTGTGGGAGCGCTTTGACCGTTTAGTGTTGGTTCATGCGGTGCGTCATGCGGATGAATTGTCATATTCGGAGGAGATTCAAGAATTGTTGGAGAAAGGCGATGGACGGTTGTTTTTTGCGCCGTTTGTCAGTCGCGCGAAAACTGATTTCGCCTTTGAGGGTCGCATTCCTGCGGCGTTGGAATCGGGCTTATTGTCGCAAAAGGCGGGGTTGGAGATATCGCCTGATGAGTCTCAGTTTATGATTTGCGGCAATCCGGCAATGGTAAAAGACACCACCGCCGTTTTACAGTCACTGGGTTTGGAGCGCAATCGTCGCCGGACTCCCGGTCATATTACGATGGAAAATTACTGGTAAATTGCGCAAAATTGGCGGGATTTTGTTTTTATAGTGCAAATCGGGCTATAATCTGGTTATGATAAAGTCACTGGCATGGTTTGTTGGAGGCGGGATTTTGGGCGTTGTCGCCGGAGCGGGCGGCATGCTGGTGGCATTTCCGTTTATATTCCCGCCGCCGCAGGTTAATGAGACCGTGGCGGAGAGTGATGTTGAATTGATTGGAGAAACGGCTTTTCGGGAAGACTCCACCGGACAAGACGCCGGACATTGGGGACGCGGCGGTATTAAGTTGTATCGCGCATCTGACGGGAAGGTACTCGTGGAATTTCAATCGGATTTTGAAGTCGGTCCGGGTCCTAATTTTTGGTTGTATCTTAATGCGGAATCCGGTGTTGAGACCGAAACTGATTTTTTGTCGGATGAATCACGGGTAAAAGTTGAGAAGATTAAGAGTTTCGGCGGTTCGCAGGTATATTCTTTGGACGGTGAAATGTTTGCCTCCGCGCGCTCGCTGACTATTTGGTGTGAGAGTTTCAATCAATACATTGCATCGGCGGACATTCCATTATGAAGATACATGAATATCAGGCAAAGGAGATTTTCGCCCGTTACGGCGTTCCGGTTCCGCGCGGTCGCGCGTGTTTTTCTTTGGACGATGCAAAAGCCGCGGTGAATGAAATCGGCGGCGGTTGTGTTGTCAAAGCGCAGATTCATGCCGGCGGACGCGGCAAAGGCGGCGGAGTTAAAGTCGCCAAAAGCGCGGAGGAAGCCATGCAGCATGCCGGGGCAATTTTGGGCATGACATTAATTACACCGCAGACAGGTCCCGGCGGCAAAGTTGTCAAACGCTTGTTGGTGGAAGAAAGCGCGGACATTGCCTCTGAGTTGTATTTGGGATTAGTGACCGACCGCGTTAAACAACAGGCGGTGTTAATGGCGTCTTCGGAGGGCGGCATGGCGATAGAAGAAGTCGCCGAAGCGACACCGGACAAGATTCATAAACTGTGGATTGCACCGCAAAAAGGAGTCGTACGCGAAGAGGCCATGGCGGTTGCTGAAAAGATTGGCATTCCCCCCGCCGCGCGGGAAGAAGCGGCGTCATTGATGGAAAATTTATATCGTGCGTATGTGGAGACAGATGCCTCTTTGGCGGAGATCAATCCGTTGATTCTCACTGGCGGTGACAAACTGATAGCATTGGACGGTAAAATGAATTTTGACGACAATGCGTTGTTTCGCCGTCCCGACATTGCCGACCTGCGGGATTTAGACGAAGAAGACCCGATGGAGATTCGCGCGGCGGAGCATGATTTGTCATATATTGCGTTGGACGGCGACATTGGTTGCATGGTTAACGGTGCCGGGTTGGCGATGGCGACGATGGATATTATTAAATTATACGGCGGTGCGCCGGCGAACTTTTTGGATGTCGGCGGCGGCGCGAGTCAGGAAAAAGTATCGGCGGCTTTTTCACTCATGCTTTCCAATCCGGACATTCGCGCGATTCTGATTAACATTTTTGGCGGCATTATGCGTTGCGATGTCATCGCCGAAGGCGTTGTAGCGGCGGCGCATGATATGAAAATCAATGTCCCGCTTGTAGTAAGATTGGAAGGCACAAATGTAGAGCAAGGTAAAAAGATTCTGGCGGAGTCAGGACTGGCGATGATATCCGCCGATTCGATGGCCGATGCCGCTCAAAAAGCCGTTGCCGCGGCGAAGGAAAAACGGACATGAGCATTCTCATTGACAAAAACTCCCGAGTTTTGACTCAGGGAATTACCGGCAAAACCGGACAGTTTCACACTCGGCATGGGCGTGAATACGCCAACGGCGGTGCATGTTATGTCGCCGGCGTCACTCCCGGCAAAGGCGGACAAGACTTTGAAGGCGTGCCAATCTTTGACACCGTGGCGGAAGCTCGTGAAAAAACCGGCGCCAATGTATCAGTGATTTATGTCCCGCCCCGCTTTGCCGCCGCCGCCATCATCGAAGCGACGGATGCCGGAATGGATTTGGTTATCTGTATCACGGAAGGCATCCCGGTGGCGGACATGGTGGAAGTGCGCGATAAAATGCGCGAACACAAAACACTTCTGGTCGGACCCAATTGTCCCGGTGTTATCACGCCGGATGAAATTAAAATCGGCATTATGCCCGGTTATATTCACCAGCGCGGCAAAATCGGAATTGTTTCGCGTTCCGGAACATTGACTTACGAAGCCGTACATCAGGCAACACAACTGGGACTCGGACAATCCACTTGTGTCGGCATTGGCGGGGATCCAGTTAACGGACTTAAACACCGTGATGTGTTGGAATTGTTTGAACAAGACGATGACACCGAAGCGGTCATCATGGTCGGCGAGATCGGCGGCAGTGATGAAGAAGACGCCGCACAATGGGCGAAAGAAAACATGAGCAAGCCGGTTGTCGGTTTTATCGCCGGTGTCACCGCCCCGCCGGGCAAACGCATGGGACATGCGGGCGCGATTATCGCCGGCGGAAAAGGAACCGCGGCGGAAAAGATCACCGC
>JAWONR010000109.1:0-9768 GCA_033865115.1 Candidatus Persebacter sydneyensis
CATCACTGTCGCCCCCCGTGTTTGACGGGCTTCCAGCGCCCGATGAGCTTCAGCAGCTTCGGCGAGAGGGAGTGTTTTGCCGATAATTGGATGCAATCCGGCGCGCATCGCAAAAAAGAGAGCATCTGCGGATGTCCTCATATCATCCGGCGGAGAGCAATATGCCATAAGTGTCGGACGTGTGAAGAATAATGAGCCTTTTTGCGCCAACAATGACGGAGCAAAAGGAGAGACCGCGCCGGAAGCATTGCCAAATGAGACAAACATGCCCCGCGGCGAGAGTGAATTTAATGTGGCGTCAAATGTCGATTCTCCAACTGAATCATAAGCGACAATAACGCCTTTGCCGCCGGTGATTTCGCGCACTTTTGCCGCCGTGTCTTCTTCTTTGTACAAAATGACATGTTCACATCCGTAAGATTTGGCAAGTTCGGCTTTTTCAGCATCTCCCGCAGTGCCGATGACTGTCGCGCCGATTTGTTTCAACCATTGACAGGCAATGAGTCCGACTCCTCCCGCGGCGGCGTGCCATAAAACCATGTCTCCGGCGCGGACTGTGTATAAGCGGCGAATTAGATACTCCACCGTCATGCCTTTTAATAAAACCGCCGCGGCTTGTTCAAAATCAATGTCATCGGGCAGGGCGATTAATGCCTCCGCAGAGATGAGACGATATTCAGCATAAGAGCCCAAACCTCCAACACAATAACCAACACGTGCGCCCGGAGTGAAGTTTTCAACTCCCGCGCCGACCGCTTCAACTTCTCCCGCGCCTTCCATTCCCAAAGTCGCCGGCAACGCCGCCGGATATAATCCGATGCGATGATAGACATCAATGAAATTAACCCCAATGGCGCGGTTTTTAACCAGTACTTCGCCGGCTCCCGGCGCCGGTAAAGAGACGGATTCCTGGCGCATGACTTCCGTCCCGCCGTGTTCATGAATGCGAATAGCAGACGTTTCCATAACAAATTCCCCCGTAAAATGACGCGCCAAACCGACGCTCACTGATTATATTATAATGACGGGATATGGAAAAAGTCGCACTCATCACCGGTTGTTCCAGCGGTATCGGCTTGCACGCCGCGCAGACATTGGCGGCGCGCGGCGGCTGGCGAGTTTTTGCCTCCGCAAGAAAAGAGGAGGATGTTAATCGACTGCGCAATGACGGATTCGCCGATGTGTTAAAGCTGGATGTTGACAACTCCGTTGACATCCAAAACGCCATGAAGGAAGTCGCGGAAAAGACCGACGGAAGATTGGATGTCCTTTTTAACAACGCCGGTTTCGGACAACCCGGCGCGGTGGAAGATGTTGGGAGAGAAGCATTACAGGCGCAATTTCGCACCAATGTTTTTGGCGCGCACGAACTTGCCACCGCCGCCGTAAAACTCATGCGACAAAAAGGCGGCGGACGTATTATTCAAAACTCTTCAGTGTTGGGATTTGTCTGTCTTAAATACCGCGGCGCATATAACGCCTCCAAATACGCGCTGGAAGCATTGACCGACACTATGAGAATGGAACTCGCCGACACCGATGTGCGTATTATCTTGTTACAACCGGGACCGATTGTCAGTCACTTTCGCCGCAATGCCGCGGATGCTTTTACGCGCAATATTAATGAAGAAGACAGCGCACACAAAGAGATTTATAAACAAATGCGAGCCGCATGGAGTCACGAAAAACAAATGAAGTTCACACTGCCGCCCGATGCGGTAAGTGCGGCGTTTTTGCATGCTGTGGAGTCGCCTTCGCCAAAGTCACATTATAGAATCACGGTTCCAACAGTCGCACTGTGGTATCTCAAACGTTTGTTGCCGATTAAATGGATGGACGCAATATTGTCCCGCAGTTAATCGGCGGTTTTGCGGGCGGTTTGTATTTAATCTCACCGTCCGTAACCGATGACGCGGTGTTGGAAGAACAATGTTCGGCGGCATTGACGGGCGGCGCGCGTATTTTGCAATATCGTGAAAAGCCCACTCCCAAAAAAGAGCGTGCTTTAATGTTGCTAAACATTTGTCGCCGCGCGGGAGCGTTGTTAATTATCAATGATGATGCGAAATTGGCGGCGACAATTGACGCGGACGGCGTTCATCTTGGAAAGAATGATGGAGATGTTAAGACGGCGCGCCGACTCCTGGGTTCCGACAAAATTATCGGTGTTAGTGTTTATAACCGTCCGGAGTTGGCGGAAAAAGCCGCGAAAGAAGGAGCAGATTATTGTGCAATGGGAGCGGTTTTTTCATCCTCCACAAAACCCGAAGCCGTGTCTTGTCCGTTGGAGAGTATCTCCGCCGCCAAACAAAGAATGTCATTGCCGGTCGTGGCAATTGGCGGTATTTCGCCGACAAACGCCGACTTGGTTTATGCCTCAGGAGCAGAATGGGCGGCGGTTTGCGCCGGTGTTTTTACGGCTCCGGACATTACCGCCGCCGCCCGTAAAATCACCGACGCATTCGCCAATATTACAAAAAGCGAAAGACGATAGGGCAATTAACAATCGCGCCTATGGAGCCGAACTCTCCGCCTTCCAGTCCGGTCGCCCAACCTTTTTCCACTTTGCCGAGAATGTCAAACTCTTCGGTCAAACGCGAGCGATAACCTTTGTCAATCGCCTCCTGCGTCCAAACATAAGGATTGAGGTCCCACAACGGACTGTAATCAGTTGCGATGGTCGGAATGCCGCCCAAAGTGTTTAACGGAGAACCGCCGTCACTGAGTGCACTGTAGAGTCCCTGACGTTGTGGATTGCCTTTGCCGGTCGGACCATTGACGGCGACAAAAATACGCTCCACGGCGGAAAACAAACTGTCATCTCCGCCAGTTGGGATGTCGCGCATGCCGGGGGCAAAAGTCGCGCCTTCCAATGACGCCGGCAACGGGTCATTGGCATCGGTGGATATGTACAACACCGGACGCGCAAATGAAAAGCCCGGCGTGAGTTTTAACACCACGGTTTGTTCTTTCGGACATATCTCAACCACTTTGTCATGAGTGACGGCATGGTCGGCATTTCCGTTACAAAACGCATTTAATGCATCAGCGGAAACATCAAACGCCACGATGGGAGCATTGTAAACATGACTTCCAGCATTGTCGATTTTAACCAACGGGCTGTAATTGTCATCTCCAACCGAGCCGGGTTGTACATGCTTGGGCGGAAAGAAGTTTGGCGCATCACCGGGCACAACTTCATGAGCGGGTGAAAAGTCCACCTTGCCGGAGTCAAAAACCAACATCAGACCGTAGCCTTTGTCGTTTTCCAGTGTGGCATGACGGACGCCTTTCCCAACATCGGTATAAGCGAGTTTCGGAGAGTGATTAACTCCCAGCGCATCGGCGTTAAATTTGTCGGTGGTGTCGGTGACGACATACCAAACAATTTCACCGCTTTTGAGTTTTCCGCGATACAGCGGAAGTTCAATTGTGCCTTCATCCAAATCCACTTTGCCGGATTTGAGAAGTTGATGCGGTCCAATGAGTTCTTTTTGGACATCGGAGGGAGCCGGACCAAAATAAGTCAGCGGAATATCCGCTCCAATGGACGGCGGCGCCGGTGCGACATCGTCATCTTCATTGGCAAATGCTGTTGGAGCTCCGACAAGTGAAAATGCCAGCGCGGCTAAAACCGCGCGTTTGGTAATGGAAAAATGTGAATTATTCATGAAAACTTCCTTTTATAGAGTGATTAAATATCCTGCTAAAATACGGCGCAATTGCCGAAACCGCGCTCATTATACATTAAAAAGCCGATTCTTGTTATAATTACCACATGTTAAAGAGTTTTTTTGGCGACAAAAAATGGGCGCTTTGGGCGTGGGGCGGGTTGTTGTTACTGTGCGCGCTGATAGTTTTGGAAGTCCGCGTGTTGGTGTGGCTCAACTCTTGGTACCGCGAAACGTGGGATTTCTTACAAAACCCTCATCCTCAGGTTAAAGAGGCGATATCCAATCCCGATGTGGATTGGTCAAGTCCTCTTCCCGAGCCGGAAGACGGTGAAGTTCCAGTGTCCGAATCGGAAGACGGCGAATCACCAGTCGCCCGTCCGGAGACTCTGGCGGCTTTGGCGGAAGGAGAGTTAGCGAAGTTTTGGTCGCTTATCGGTGAATTTTCCGCCATTGTTTTTCCGTTTATAGCATTACGGGCGTTCACCGGGTTTTTCACACAACATTATGCATTCCGCTGGCGGCAGGCGATAACTTATGCTTACATGCCGTTGTGGGAGAAAACAGAGCATGAAATTGAAGGCGCATCACAACGTCTACAACAAGACCCTGAACGTTTTGCTCGATTGTTGGAGTCATTGGGACTGGGTTTGTTTCGTTCCGTTTTAACATTGGTGGCGTTTGTGCCGATTTTGTGGTCGGTCAGCAGTGAAATCATGACTCGTTTCGCCGAGGCGGAAGGATTGAAGACAGCGCCTTTTTCCTTCACTTTGTTTGAATGGACGGCGACAACTCCATTGTCTCTGGTGTTGGTGGCATGTGTGTTGGCATTGGGCGGAACGGCGGCGTCTTTTTTGGTGGGGATTAAACTTCCAGGTTTGGAGTATAACAATCAACGCGCCGAAGCTCGATTTCGCAAACCGCTGACTTATGGTGAAGACAACAAAACTTACGCCAATATCGCCACGTTAACTGAGTTGTTTACCGGTTTGCGTTTTAACTATTTCCGTTTGTATCTACACTACTCCTATTTCGCCTTGTGGGCGGGATTGTTCGGACAGTTTGTTGTTATTGCCGACTTGATGTTAATCGGCGGCGGAGTTGTTTTGGGCATCATCACACTCGGATTTCTCAATCAAATCGCGCATGCCTTCTCCAAAGTGTCGGACAGTTTGACTTATTTTGTGGATAACTGGACAACGGTGACTGAATTAATGTCAGTAATAAAACGACTGCGCGAGTTTGAACGCAATATTGGTTATTCCACCGGCAAACAGTCGGAAGTGGAATTGGCTCAAAAGCTATAAGTGAAAGACATACGCCGATTGCGGGAGATATTGGGAGTCGACCATTTGGCGACTCGTTCGGAAATTACCATCGCTTATCGCCGTCTTGCCATGCAGTGGCATCCCGACCGTAATTCACGTCCGGAGGCAAAAATGCGATTTCAAGAGATCCAAAACGCATATCAACTCTTACTCCCTCACGCGCCGAAAAACATTGCCGCTTTGTGGGATGAGTTGGTCTCCACCGGACTTGAAGATGGAACTCCTGAGAAAGATGGTTTTTATCATAATTTCCCGTTTCTGGCGGTGATTTCCATGACTGCCGGGGCGGTGGGGTGGTATGTCGCCGATGAACCCGGTAATTGGGCTTTGTTTTCAATGGCGGTTGCGGCGGCGACTTATGGTTATAAAGGAGGCAATACCGCCGCCGCATGGCGCGTAGAATCGGCGTTTCGACTCTTGGTCTGGCTTTACTGGCTCGGTCTTTTGAGTTGGGGTTTATGGCTTGCAGTTCGGAAAATTGCGGGAATATAGTGGTTTTTTGCGATAATTCCAACATGAGCGCAATTGTCGACGCCTTTACCCGCGCCCGTCAGCATAAAAAAGCGGCGTTAATTGGATTTATGACCGCGGGTTTCCCGTATCCCGACTCCACCCCCGCGATGTTGCGAGCCATGTCCGACTCCGGCGCGGATGTTGTTGAAGTCGGAGTTCCTTTCTCCGACCCCATGGCGGATGGTCCCGCCATTCAGCGTTCAAGCGAAGTCGCCTTACAAAACGGCATGACACTTTCCAAGTCATTGGCGGCGGTTGCGGCTTATGGCGCTTCCGAAGGCGCGCCGGCGGTGATGATGGGTTATGCGAACTCATTCATGAATCATCCGGGCGGTGTCGGAGGTTTTGCCTCAGCCGCGGCGGGGTCGGGAGTCAAAGGAATCATTGTTGTTGATTTGGCGGATGATGAACGTCCGAAATGGCGAGAAACGTTAAACAATCAACAAGTGGAGTTGATTAATCTCATCGCCCCAACAACTCCCGCCGAAAGACTGAAACAGTTGGCGACGGAGTCACAAGGATTTGTTTATGCCATTTCATTAAAAGGCGTCACTGGTGCGGCACAAAGTGACATTGGTTCAACTCGTGACTATCTCGCCGCCGCCAGAAAGCATGCAGAAGTCCCGGTAGCGGCGGGATTTGGCGTACGCACTCCGGAACATGCGGCGGAGTTTGCGGAGTTCGCGGACGGTGTTGTTGTCGGAAGTCGACTGGTGGAAGCGGTGGAATCATCAAAAGGCGATGCGGAAACCGCCGTTGGTGATGCGGTTAAAGAGTTGGCGGGAGCATTGGTGATATGAATTGGTTTACTCGAATCCTACCCGGCATTAAAAAGAAAACGCCGCAGCCGACCGCCGACAATGAGTGGGAAAAGTGTGAGAAGTGCGGCGCGGTTGCACACACGGAACAAATGTTAAAAAACGGCTGGGTTTGTTCGAATTGTGATTATCATCATCGTTTAACCTCCGCCCGTCGCGCGGAGATATTGTTTGACGCCGACCCGGCTCCGACACCTCTCGGCGAAAGACTTCGTCCGGTGGACTTTCTGAAGTTCAAAGACGACAAACCTTATGAAGAACGACTTGAACAGGCGCAAAAAGGAGACGGAAAACGAGAATCCGCCGCGGTGTTTTGTGGAAAGATTAAAGGACGCGAAGCCGTTGTTGTGATTTTTGACTTTACCTTCATGGGCGGTTCCATGGGCAGTGTCGCCGGCGAGAGATTCGTAAGAGGAGTCGAAAAAGCCGTAACACTCGGCGTTCCATTTATTTCATTTACAGCTTCAGGCGGAGCGCGTATGCAGGAGGGCATGGTGTCTCTTTTACAAATGGCAAAGACGACATCGGCATTGGCGTTGTTGTCGCGGAGGCGACTTCCGCATATTAATGTCTTAACCGACCCGACCACCGGCGGAGTCGCCGCGAGTTTTGCAATGATAGGCGATGTTGTTATTGCAGAACCGGAGGCGCTTGTCGGATTTGCCGGACCGCGGGTGATAAAAGAAACCGTTCATGAGGAGCTCCCCGAAGGATTCCAGCGCAGCGAGTTTTTACTGACTCACGGCGCGGCGGATATGATTGTCGACCGGCGGGAGATGCGCGAAGTGTTGGCAAAATTGATGTCATTGTTGTCTCCGGTCAATGAACAATAAAGAGGCGTTTGCCGGCGGCGGACTTGCCGACTGGCTGCGCGTTTTGTCGGAGCGTCATCCGACGACGGTGGATTTGGGACTGGAAAGAGTGGAGGAAGTCCGTGCCGCACTTAATTTAACACTCCCGATGCCGACAGTCATTGTCGGCGGCACCAACGGCAAAGGTTCAGTTTGCGCGATGTTGTGTGCGATGTGTCGGGCGGGGGGGATTAAAACCGTCCGTTATACTTCGCCTCATTTGTTGAATTTCAACGAGAGAATTGTCATTGACGGAGAACTCGCCAATGACGATTCAATTGTGTCGGCTTTTGCGAGAGTGGAAGCCACTCGCGCCAATTGTGATGTCTCTCTGACTTATTTTGAGTTTACAACTCTGGCGGCGGCGTTGATGTTTTCGGAGTCGGGGGCGGATGTCGCCGTGTTGGAAGTGGGATTGGGCGGAAGACTGGATGCGGTCAATATTTTCCCTCCCGCTGTCGCCGCAGTGACGAATGTCGCCATTGACCATCAGGAGTTTCTGGGTGACAGTATTGAATCAATTGCATTTGAGAAAGCGGGCATTTTTCGCCCGCAAATACAATCACTTATCGGTGATTCTTCGGCAACAACATTGCTGGAGGAAGCCGACAAAATCGGCGCGACAGTATCTCTCGCGGAGCGTGATTTTTCAGCAACTCCAATGGAATCAGGATGGAATTACCGCGGCGTGAAACAATTGTTCAGTTTGCCATATCCCGCCATGAGAGGACGACATCAATTAGCCAATGCGGCATTGGCAATTGCGATTTTAGAGAGACTTCCATCAAATTTGTGGCCGGGAGCCGGAGCCGTTCGGGAGGGATTACACGCGGCGGTGGCTCCGGGACGGGCACAAGTGTTGCCGGGCTCGCCGGCGAGAGTGTTGGATGTTGCTCATAATCCGGCGGCGGCGGCGGTGTTGGAGCGGATGTTGTTTGATATGGGATATTATCCCCGGACATCGGCGGTTTTGGGCATGACGGCGAGAAAAGACGCCGCCGGCTTTGTCCGAGCGTTGCAGAAGCGTGTGGATGTTTGGCATGTGGTGTGTCCTCCGGGCGGAGATCTGGATGCCAATGACTTGGCAAAAGAGGTCAATGCCGCCGGCGGAAAGACCGAAGTTTATGACTCCATGGCAGAGGCGGCACAGGCGGCACACGCCTGTTGCGGAAATAATGGTAGAATGCTGATAACAGGCTCTTTTTTGACTGTCGCCGGCTATATGCAACATATCAATGAACTCAAAGACGCAACACATCAATGAACTCAAAGACTAAATCTGCGCCGGGGCGTGATTCTTCGGATGCTCAAGCGCAAGAAAAAAAACATCCGTTGTTTTGGCGGCGAGGATTACGGCGCGCTATTGGCGCAGTTGTCGTCTTTTTGGCTCTGGCTGTTATTTGGCGTTTGGGTGATGACTCCCGCGCGCCGATAATCTCTCCCGTCTCGCCGCCCGACACTGTGCTGGAAGATGTCCGCGCTGATGAAGCTCTGACCTCCGTTGAACAGGAGCTGCAACAAGCCGAAGAGTTTATCCCCTCTGATTCATCGCCTCCCGTTGCCGCGGAAGTGGAGGAATCAACTGAAGAAGTCCCGGAAACCCAACAAAAAGAACCGGAAGAAGAGGTAACGAATGATGAATCATCCGATGAACCGGAACAAAATATCCAAAAAGAATCAAAAGATGACACTCAAGAACTAAAGGAAGAAACACCGGAAGAAGAAGCAGTGGAGGAGACGCCTCCCGAAAAAGCAGTGGAGGAAACGCCTCCCGAAAAACCGGAGGAGGCGCCAGCCGTTCCAGTGTCTCCGTGGGAAGTGCAAATCGGCGCGTTTTTGTCAGAGGTGAAGGCTCGACAAATTGCCTCCGATTTGAAAAAACATGACATTACTATGAGAATCGAAAAAGTAGACCGCAACGGAGTGTTTTTGTTTCGCGTGCGTGCAACCGGTTATCAAAAACGCGCGGAAGCCGAAGTCGCGCGACAAGAAATTTCAGAACTGGGATATAAAAATGCGCAAGTGCGAGATAATCGATGACCTACGAAGTCAATTGGATAGACATCGTGCTGCTCACGGTGTTGGGACTGTCGGCAATGTGGGGATTCTTTCGAGGACTAATTCGAGGCGTGTTTGGCATATTTTCACTGATATTGGCGTTCTTTGTCGCCAAAATTTACGGCTTTCATGTCGCCGATATTATGCAGAACTTCTTGGGAGAGTCGGCTTTGACGGCGGCGGCGGGGTATGTGCTGACTTTTGTTTTAAGCGCGGTCGTGTTTTCGGCTTTTACTTACTTGCTGTATCGAATGGCGGTCAGCGCAGACCTCGGCACAACCGACAGAATGGGAGGTCTGTATTTTGGCATCGTGCGCGGGTTAATGATTGACATGGTCGCCGTGTTTTTATTGGCGGCTCTGCCCGTGCAGTCATCCGAAGCATGGCAAAAGTCGGCTCTGTTGCCGGTGTTTGGACATGCCATTCGCATTACAGTGTCATTAACCACGTTTTCTGAATATCGGAAGTATTGGGTTTTCCAAAACGGACGTCCGCGATTGACGTTTTCGCCGAAGGAAGTTCCAAATGT
>JAWONR010000110.1:0-9315 GCA_033865115.1 Candidatus Persebacter sydneyensis
CCTTGCTCTTTTGCGGTTTGTTTGAGTGCCGCTTTTATCTCATCTGTACGCCATTCCGTCAGTTTCGCCAGCTTTTCCGACAATAATTGAATTGTCTCGCGTGAGTCCGCATGTTTTGCCAATAAGTCAGCCGGCGGAGTGGGGCGGGCTTGTAAGTATGAGGCATGGACGTTTATGTCCGTTAATGTCTCTGCGCGTGGAAGGATTAATGACCACGCGGCAGGAGACAAATCTTGTAAACCCGTCATTTTTTGTAACTCATCCAGAGATAATGAGCGTAAATGCTCGCCGTTTAACCACCTTAACTTTGCCATGTCAAAACGAGCAGGGGACTTTTGTACGGCAGTGAAGTCAAAATGCTCGCATAAGAACGCCGCGTCAAAGACCTCGGCATCTCCGCACGACCACGACAAACGCGCTAAATAGTTTATTATCGCTTGCGGTAAAAAACCGTCTTTCTGATATTGCATCGCGTCAGCCGCCGCGTTGCGTTTGGATAAACGCTCTCCCTCCGCTGATAATATCATTGGCAAATGCGCAAAACTCGGCGGTGTTATGTTCATCGCCTTGTAAATATGCAACTGTTTGTGAGTGTTGCGGACATGGTCATCGCCGCGAATGACATCACTAATTCCGTCATCTATGTCGTCCACCGCGCTGGCAAAGATGTAAGTTGGTGTTTTGTCGCCGCGTAAGATTACCGGGTCTTCCAACTCCTTGTTTTGAACCGATAAAACACCGCCTACGCGGTCGCTGAATGATGTTTCTCCGTCTGCCGGGGTTGCAATTCTTAATGCGCCTTCGTCTTCATAAGCCGCGCCAATCTTTAATAACTCCTCGGCGGCTTGTCGATGACGCTCGCTGTTTTGTGACTGGAAACTCGGCTCGCCGTTAATGTCCAAACCCAACCACTCCAATGCGGCAATGATGGCGTCACTGTGCGCCTTTTGTGAACGAACGGCGTCCGTGTCTTCAACTCTTAACAAAAATTCACCGTTGTTCTTGCGCGCCCACGCCCACGCAAAAAGAGCCGTTCGTGCTCCTCCTAAATGTAAAACGCCGGTGGGACTCGGCGCGAAACGAGTGCGTATCTTGGTCATGACTTTCGCTTTGCCTGAGTTAATAAATCGGCGGCGTTTGCACGGGCGGCATCATTGATTTTTGCACCGCCGACAATGCGCGCCAGTTCTTCCACTCTCGCATCTCCATTAATCTCCCGAATTATGGAATCGCCGTCTTTGGACGCGCATAAGTGAAAGTCGGCATGCGCCGCCACTTGTGCGAGATGAGTTACACATAATACCTGACGCGATTTGCCCAATGTCTGCAACAACTCGCCGACAACAGACGCCGCCGCGCCGCCAATTCCAGTATCCACTTCGTCAAAAACCATGACCGGCTTTCCGCGCTCGTCCGCGGCAAGTTGTAATGCCAAACCCAAACGCGATAACTCTCCGCCGGAAGCAACATCGGCAATCGTCCCCGGTTGTGTGTCTTTGCGAGTCGTGATTTGTAACTCCACTCGCTCCGCACCATGCGCCCCCGGTGACTCGGACGGCGTTATTTTGACTTGTAATCGCGCCTGTGGCATGGATAAACGACGCAATAATGCCGTGGTGTTCTTTTCCAATGACGAGGCGGCGGTCTTTCGCTTTTGCGTTAATGACTTGCATGCCGCCGTGAACTTCTTTCGTAACTCGGACTCCGTCTTTTCCAATCCGGCAATGTCGGCTTGAGCGTCCAATCTTTCCGCTTCCGTCTTTTTTTCGGTGATACATTCGCCCAGTGAAGACGGGGAGGGCAGGCGGTATTTGCGCGCTAAACGATGTGACTCCGCAATGAAGTTTTCCGCATCCGATAACTGTTGCGGCTCGCCGCCCAACTCATCAGTGTATCTTCCCAGTGTCCGCGCCGCTTCATTTACGGCGGCGGCGGCTTCTTCGGCGCATTGTAGCGGTGCCGCAAGTTTGTCGTCTATGCGTGACAACTCCGATAACCGCCGAACCGCCGTTGATAATCCCGATGTCGCCGAATCTTCCAATGCCGTTATCGCCTCGGCACAACCATCAGCAAGATTTTGCATGTTGGACAATCTTGAAAACAACCGGTTTTGTTCCTCCCAACGCTCTTCGGTAAAACCTACGGCTTCTAACTCAATTAACTCTTCTGTCAGCGCGGCGCGGCGTAGTTTGCCTTCCTCCATTTGTTCTCGCGCGCGGCGTAAGTCAGTGTCCGCCGCCGACCACTTTGTATGCGCCGCGCGGACTAATGACGCTTCTTTGACACATCCGCAACTGTCTAAAAATGCCTGTTGTGCCGCCGGTTTGCGCAGGGAATAATGATTGTGCTGTCCGCAAATTTCCGCGACTCCCGACATGGCATCCGACAATAATGACAGTGGAACCTGTCGCCCGTTAATAAACGCCCGTGAACGTTTGCCGTCCACAATGCGGCGGACAAGCATGTCGTTTTCATCTCCGTGTAATTCATTCTCAGTCAAAAACAAGGCGGCGGGAGGACATTCACTGACATCAAAAACCGCCTCTAACTCAAAGTCCTCCGCGCCGGGCATTATCATGCCGGGTGCCGGACGCGCTCCGCCCAACAACGCCAATGCGTCCGCCAAGAGTGACTTGCCCGCGCCGGTTTCTCCGGTGAGAACGCAAAAACCATCGCCAAAATCCACCGTCGCCTCGCGGATGAACACAAAACGACGCATTGTTAAATGCCTGAGCATTTAACTCCCCCAAGACAGTTTTTGCCGCAAAGTGTTGTAATAATCGTACGACATCGGATGACATATCCGCAACGGCTTCGCATAACGTCGAACCCGAACAATGTCGCCGGGATTTAATGACATGTCCACCCGTCCGTCCAAATGTAAACGCGCACTGCGTGACTTGGTGATTTGTAACTCAATCTCATTGCGCGCCAAACTTATCGCCAACGGACGATGAGTCACCGCATGCGCGCATAATGGAACCAATAATATCGCCCGTAAATCGGGCGCGACTATCGGTCCTCCCGCCGCCAGGGCATAAGCCGTGGAACCGGATGGAGTCGATAAAATCAATCCGTCCGCACGTAAGTCATAAACATAAGTCTTGTTAATAAAGACCCGAACTCCCAATAAAAGTCCCGCTTCGCCGCGACTCACCACAATGTCGTTAATCACCGGAGAATCATCGGACATCGGCAGTGTTTTTCCGTCTCTCTCAACCGACGCCGTTAACACAAAACGCTTTTCCAATATGTGCTTCCCGCCGCATATTTCCATGACATGACGCTGCATGTCCTCGCGCGGGACGTCTGTTAGAAAACCCAAAAAACCCAGGTTAATCCCGGTCAGCGGAATGCCCTGTTGAATGCAGTGATGCGCAGTGCGCAAAAAAGTGCCGTCTCCGCCCAAAACAAAGGCAAAGTCGGCGCGCCGTACATCACTCGTCTCTACAACTGAAACGCCGGAAGATTTAAGCACCGAAGATTCGCAATGAACAGACAACTCCTTGGAAAACAAGACAGTGTCGCCCGCCGCGGACAATTTACCCGCCACCTCCAACAATTCACGCGCGGGGGCGGGGTCTTTGCTACGCCCGAAAAAGGCGACGGTCTTTGACTCGCTCATTCCCAACCGCCGCGTCCGTAAAACTTGACGCCGCGTTCCACTCGAGGACGGTTTTTTTCTCGCCGCCAGCGATTGGTGTCTCGCAGTGAATAAACACAACCGCAATACTCCTGTTGATAAAACTCCTCGCGTTTCGCGAGCTCTATCATGCGCTGGGAACCGCCGTCTTTGCGCCAATTAAAATCCCAATAAGTGACTGCGTCATAACGCGCCGCCGCTCGTTCTCCACAACCGTTAATCTGTGTCATGTCTTTCCACCGCGAAATGCCAAGTGTCGTGGAAAACAAACGAAAGTCATTCTCCGCCGCGTATAGCGCTGAACGCTCAAAACGCATGTCAAAACACGCCGTGCAACGCTTGCCGCGTTCCGGTTCGTTCTCCAAACCTCGCGCGCGTGAGAACCAATTGTCCACGTCATAATCGGCGTCAATGAACGGTATGTTGCGCTTTTCGCAAAACCGAATGTTTTCACGCTTGCGTATTTCATACTCCGCCTGAGGATGAATGTTGGGATTGTAAAAAAACACCGTCGGTGTAATGTCCGATGCCAGCAGGGCGTCAATGATTTCGCCCGCGCAGGGCGCACAACAAGAATGTAAAAGAATGCGCGATTCGCCGCCCGGCGCGCGCAAACTCGGACGCTGATAGTTGTCCAAACTTAAGTGCGCAGTCATACTCGCATTATAAACCATTTCCAACCCCAAACACGACCAAAAGCCGACAAAACCGCGTATAATCGGGCGATTATGGCGAGCAATTCATACACCGTGCGCGGCGATATCGCCGGGCTCCCGCGTGTCCTGATATGTCATCATCGCGACTCGCGGGATGTCGCCGCAATATGCCAACTGCTCGGATGTCGTCCGCTGTTTTCAGGTACCGAAACCGACAAAACCAACGCCCTCTATGGGATTAAAGATGAAGACTGGCCGGAACTTATGAAATCTCCGGCAGAACGATGGGCGGTTTTTGTGGAATCACAACCCTCGCCAAACGGTAATTTGACAAAAATTGACGCCGCCGCCGTGTCCGCGGCAATCAAACTCGGCGGAAACACTTTTGCCGCTGTAAGAGTCAGCGGACAAAAACAAATCATTCATGTCGGCAAACCGTTTGAACTCTCATCAGAGTCCAACTTGCGCACACACTGTCGACAAATCACCGACGCCATGGAACGTTGTATCTCCTCCGCCGAAGATGACAACATCGCCATGGCATTTCTGCGCTGGGGCGCGCGCGCGGGATGGTCGTCTCCGCTCTTTGCGGAACCGGACGGCATGTTGTTCTCTTATCGCCGTGTCTGTCGCAGCGCGTGTGCGATCGGTGAAATCATCGCCGCCAATCATGACGGCGGACGGGTCGGTGTTATGTTGCCGTCTTCGGTCGGAGCGGCAATTGTGTTTTATGCGGCGGCGTTTTATGGACTGACTCCCGTCTTTCTAAATCCCGCCGCCGGGCGCGGCAGTTTGGACTCGGCATGCGAAATCGCCGACATTCGTACTGTTTATACTTCTCAAAAACTATTGCGTGTTTCATCCGCGGCAAAAACCGCCGCGGAACACCTGAAAGAAAACGGCGTAAAAGTCGTGTGTTTGGAAGACCTGCGAAAACAAATTACATTCCCCGTAACATTTCGCGCGGTTGTTGCGTTTCTAACTCCGTCTTTGATAGTTTCAAACTTGCCCGGCGCAAAACTGACAAAAGAAAGTGAAGCGGCGGTGTTAATGACTTCCGGCTCGGAAAGCGCGCCGAAAGGCGTGGCGTTGGGACACGGCAACCTGCTCGCGAATGTCACTCAGACTCTGGCGCGACTTGACGGCATGCGAGGCGGGAAAATGGTGAATAGTTTGCCGGTGTTTCATTCTTTTGGACTCTTGGCGGGAGTCGTCTTACCCGCCGCGGGAGGCATCACCGCATTGCAATATCCAACACCTCTGCACTACCGCGAAATCCCGGAAGTCATTCGTCGTTTTCGTCCTTCCATCTTTTTCAGCGCGGATTCTTTTTTGTCGGCTTACGCCCGCGAAGCACATCCGTTGGACATGAGTTCACTGCGTTATGTCTTTGCCGGAGCGGAGAAGTTAAAAGAATCCACGCGCCGATTGTGGGCGGAGAAATTCGGCGTTCGTATTTTACAAGGCTATGGCGTGACTGAGACTTCACCGGTCATCGCGGTTAATTCACCCGCGGAAAACCGTCCTGATTCAGTTGGTCGTCCGGTGGCGGGGATGGACATTCGCATTACGCCGCACGAAGACATAAAACGCGGCGGAGTTTTATCTGTTCGCGGCGAGAATGTCATGTTGGGATATTTACGCGCGAATGAATCCATCTCTCCGCCTCCTGACGGATGGTATGACACCGGCGACATTGTAGAAGCCGACAAAGACGGTTTTTTATACATTGTCGGACGGGCAAAGCGGTTTGCCAAAGTCGCCGGTGAAATGGTGCCGTTGGACGGAGTGGAAGAGGTGTTAAACACGGCTTTTTATCCGTCACAGTTTGCGGCGGTTTGTGTGTCGGAGGCGAAACGGGGAGAGTCAGTGGCGGTATTGTGCGACAACGCCGACATCACTCGTGAACAAATTACCGCGGCGTTCCAAAAAGCCGGTCATCCGTCATTGTGGATTCCGCGTCATATCCTGGCGGAAGAAGACATTCCTCGCCTGCCCGCGGGTAAGACCGATTATCCGGCAGTGCAGGCAAAGATGGAGGCAACAACTCAAAAATAGTGAGTTTTACTTTCCCTTCCAGCGGGGAGCGCGTTTTTCGGCGAAGGCGCGGAATCCTTCCAGGTTGTCTTCGGAGCCGTAAAGCGTATCCACTGTTGGAAGTTGTCGTTTGCCTATTTTATTCATGACATTTTGGAAAGTATCGGCTTCGGCTTCTCTCGCGACTTCTTTTAGAGCGGCAAACACCAGCGGCGGACCTTCCGCCAACATTTTGGCGACTTCCCGCACGCGAGAGAGTAAAGCGTCTCCGTTTTCCAAGACTTCGCAGACAATACCTCGGACATGAGCTTCTTCAGCGTCCATCCATCTTCCCAACAACAACATTTCCATGGCGATGTGATACGGAATCCGTTTGGGGAGTTTGTGAGTGGCGGCGTCCGCCAATGTACCGGCGCGAATCTCCGGAAGGGCGAAAGACGACTCTTTTGTTGCATAAATCAAATCGGCGGACAGTGCGAGTTCAAACCCGCCGCCGACCGCCATGCCTTCAACGGCGGCGATGACTGGTTTGTTCATTCCCGGGAGTTCCTGTAAACCGCCAAATCCGCCGACTCCGTAATCACCGTCCACGGCGTCACCGCCGGCGGCGGCTTTTAAGTCCCATCCGGCGCAAAAGAACTTTTCGCCTTCCGAGCGGATGATGGCGACTTTCAACTTGTCATCATCGCGAAAGGCGGCAAAGACATCGCCCATTTCGCGCGAAGTTTGTAAGTCAATGGCGTTGGCTTTTGGGCGGTCGAGAATGACTTCTAAAATGCCGTTTTGAGATTCAGTTTTGACAGCGCTCATGAGTTTTCTCCGGTGGTTTCAACTTCAATTAAGGCATCCGCCGCCGCCGCGCCTTTTTTGGGAGCGCGCACGATGAGTGGATTGATTTCAACACTTGCGATATTTCTGTGTAATTGTATCAAACCGGCGATTTTTTTTGCACAAGAGACGGCGGCGGCGACATCCGAGCCGTTGTCTCCTCGCCATCCTTTAAGCAGGGGCGAGAGTCGCAAACGCATAAACGCCGCGCGAATCTCGGAAGCCGTGACCGGAAGCAAGAGTGTTTGTGTGTCTTTCAGCACTTCGGCATTTACGCCGCCCATGCCGACTGTGAGAGATGCGCCATAAACGGCGTCTTGTCGCGCGCCGATGATGAGTTCATTTTTACCTCCCACAACCATTTCTTCAATTAGAAAGCCGTCTCCGCGCGGCATTTTGGCGGCGGCGGAGGCGACTTTTACAGCGGGAATATTGAGTACAACGCCTCCAGATTCTGTTTTATGAGTCAATCCCATGACTTTCACGGCAAACCGCATATTGGCGTTATTTTTTGCCATAACTTTTGCGACTTCACCGGCTTGGCGGGAATTTTTGGCGTAACGGGAGGGCGGACACCAGACATCGTTTTGTTGCAACAGTGTTTTGGCTTCGGATTCAGTCATAAACCGCAAACCGGCGGGAGTGTGCGGCGACAACGGATTCCACTTTCCGACCGAGTTTTCCCGGACATTCGCCGCGAGTTCAATTGCGGTTAGAGCTTCATCAAAACCGCACAGTGGAGCGATATTAGCCGCCAACAGTTTTTGGGCGATGAATTCCGGCATATTTTCGGGCAGAGAAGACACCACCGCCGCACGTGCTCCGGTATCAGAGACAGCCCGCATAAACGCCTTCAAAGGCGGCTGCCATTCCGAGATGTCACAACGGTCGGGGCGGGGATAGTCCAACAGCAGCAAAGTCATGTCATTTTGACACTGCAGGGCGGCGGAATAAGTGTTGTATAATGCTTCTTCATTATGCCATATAAATGTATGATAATCCAGCGGATTTGCAACACGGACTAATTTCCCCAGATGTGCTTTTAGGGCGTTTTTTTGCCGGGTTGGCGGGGCGGGGAGTTGGATGTTTTTACCTGCTGCCAAGTCGGCGATATGTCCGGCTTCACCGCCGGAGCAGCTGAGAGACATGACTTTTCGTCCTTTGACACCGCCGCAACAAAAGAGTTTCAGAGTTTCCAACAGTTCGGGAATAGTTTGTGCTTCGGCGACATTACACCGGCGGAGAAATGCGGAAGAGACGGCGGAATTGCCGGAGAGGGCGGCGGTGTGAGAGACGGCGGCGGCGATGGATGACGGACATTTCCCGGACTTAATTGCCGCCAAAAACACGCCTCGAGATTCGGCAAAACGCGCCATATTGGTGAATTCACGCGCACAGGCGATTCCTTCAATATAGAAGCCGACGGCTCGGACTCTGTCATCTTCAAGCATACCACGGGCGATTGCGGCCATGTCGGTTTGAGCTTGATTCCCGGCGGCGGCGATGTATGCGAGAGGCAGACCTCGTTTTTGCGAGGTGATATTGATGAGAATATTGGAAGATTGTCCGATAAAGGCGACACCTGATTGTGCGCGTTCACCGCCGTGTTGGTCCGGCCAGAGAGGTGCGCCGTCCAGATAGTTAATGACACCGTAGCAGTTTGGTCCCAGCACGGGCATGTTTCCGGCGGCGGAGACGAGTTGTTGTTGTAGTTTTGCCCCTCCGGCTTCGGCGAATCCGGAGGCGAAACAGACGGCGCCGCCGCAGTTAATGTTTGCGAGTTCAGCGATGATGTTTGGAGTTTGTTGTCGATTGACGCCGACAAAAGCGGCGTCGGGCGGGCGGGGGAGTTCGGAGACGGATTTATAACATCGGATTCCGCCGAGGGTTTTACGGCGCGGATTGACCGCCCAGACATTTCCCTTATATTTCATGCGTTTGCATTGAACAATGACATTTTCCGCCCAAACCCCGCCAAAAACGGCGATACTCTTTGGGCGCAATAATCTGGACAAATCCCGTGTCATGGGGGGTATTGTATCAAAATAAAAACGCCTGCATTTAATGGGCGTTTATGGCATGATGTCGAGGAGGGGGTTATGGGGGTTAGGCGTGTCTTTGGGGGCTTGCCTTATGTCCGATGCGGAAGCC
>JAWONR010000111.1:0-8860 GCA_033865115.1 Candidatus Persebacter sydneyensis
GTTAAAGCATCGGCAAAAAGCGCCGCAAACAATAACGCCAGATAAACAATGGAAAATGAAAACAAACGACGACTGTCCGAGTCGGCGAGTGTCTTTTGTACGCGCCGAGACATCCATATAAAACGCCCGCCCAATGGTATCGCCGCGGCGAGATAAATAATCCCCGCCATTCCCGTCGCATAAGGCAACAATGACACCGCAAACAACATGACAGCGTATAAAACAATGTGCGAAGCGGTGAATGATTTGCCGTGAGTGACCGGCAACATCGGCAATCCGGCGCGGGCGTAATCATCCATCCGATACAACGCCAGCGCCCAAAAATGCGGCGGCGTCCATACAAAAATAATCAAAAACAACAACAACGGCTCAAAAGTTAATGCATCCGACACCGCCACCCAACCCAACACCGGAGGCATCGCCCCGGACGCGCCGCCAATTACAATGTTTTGAGGAGTCGCCCGTTTGAGAATCAGAGTATAAACAACGGCATAACCAAAAAAAGTCGCCGCCGTCAATATCGCCGCCAAACCGCCGCCAAATGTCGCCACCAACCACATTCCGGTAACGCCCAACAAGGCGGAGAATCCCGCCGCTTCAATCACTGAAATCCGTTCATCCGGCAACGGACGCGCATGAGTGCGCTTCATGACCGCATCAACATAACGCTCCACCAAGCAATTAAACGCCGCCGCCGAAGCGGCAACCAGTGTTATTCCAATCAGAGACGACAATGCTGCCAGTGAATTCACCGGATTTGACAATCCCGCCAAAGCCGCGCCAACGGCGGCGGTGAAGGCAATCAGCGCCACCACGCGCGGTTTTGTCAGCGCCCAAAAATCACGCGCCCGCTCGGCGGTAATTACCATGTCCGCCCGTCCAATATGATTTGACAACTTTCGCTCAATGTCATGACTGTAATTATACGAAAATAAACGGAATATTTAACGCATGTCGGAATTCATGTCCGGCGGGCGAAAAACCATCGCCAGAATCCATGCCATTGTCGCCGCCAATAATGCCGCGCCGCCGACATGAGACAACGCCGACCACATCGGCAGACCGGCGAGTACATTTACCGCTCCCAACATTGTTTGCGCCGCCAATAATGTCCATAACACCGCCGCCGCCGTCCGTGCTCCCGTCCGCCAAAGCAGCGCGCCCAAACCTCCCAATGTGACAAACGCCGCAATTGCAAATGCGCGGTGAGTCCAATGAATTGTCGCCAAGGCATGATGTCCCAACGGCGCGCCGGCGGTGTCCAAATGTAAGTCACGTCCCGGCGCATAACCCTCCCATGTCATTGTTTCCGGCAGCCAACCATCGGCGCAATGGGGAAAGCTGGGACATGCAAGTGCGGCATAGTTTGCACTAACCCAGCCGCCCAAGAATATTTGTATCGCCAACACCGCCGCCGCCGCAATCGCCGTTGTTTGTAAGAGACGGGAGGGCGGTTGTGAAAGCGGACGCGCGCCGAGAGCATAAACCGCCGTTGCCAGTATTAACATTCCGCCCATAAGATGCGCCGAGACGATAATCGGTCTCAACAATTCAGTGACGGTGAGCATGCCCAGTAATGCCTGTGCAATCACCAACACCGCCAACAACAACGGCGCGCGCGGAATTGGTTTTGTGCGAGTTGCCAGAAACGCGGCGGCGAATAACAACAATCCCAGCACGCCGGCAATATAGCGGTGTCCGACTTCAATGCGCGCTTTGCGGACATCCAACGGAGATTCGGGCGTGTGTGCGGCGGCGGTTTCGGCGTCCGGCACGCCGATGAGTTGTCCGTAACATCCCGGCCAGTCGGGACATCCCAATCCGGCGTCCGACAACCGAGTGTAGGCACCGGCGATAATAACCGCAAAAGTCAGCGGAACGGCGAGCCGCAAAAGACTGCGGGCGTTAATCGGCATGCCGCAACAAGTCCGATTCTTTTAGGATTTTGGAGGAAAGTTCTTCAACTGAATGATGAGTGGAATCAAAATAAACGACATTACATGCTTCATATAACCGCAACGCCGCGCGGACTTCTTGCTCACATTTGGAGAGTTCAGCATATTTGCTGCCGGGACGTCTTTGTTCGCGGATTTGCGCGAGCCGCACGGGAGAGATGGTCAGACCGTAAATTTTATCCCGGTGCGGATGCAACACTTCGGGAAGTTTGTCGGAGTTCAAATCTTCATCCACCAGCGGATAGTTGGCGGTAAACACGCCGAAGTGCAGCGCCAGATACAAAGATGTCGGCGTTTTACCGGAGCGCGAAACGCCGACCAGAATAATGTCGGCTTGTTCGAGTCCGCGCACGGCGATGCCGTCGTCAAAGTCCATCGCAAAGTTAAGAGCGTCAATACGCCGTTGATAACCTTTGCCTCGCATGGAGTGCGAAGCGCCGGCGGAGTGTGATGCTTTCACGCCGAGTTCCGTTTCCAAGGGTCGGGTGAAGATTTCCAAACAGTCCATAACCATGGCGCCGCTTTCCTGCATAATGGCGCCGAGTGATTCATCGGCGAAAGTGTGAAACAAAATCGGACGTTCACCGTCTTTGGCGGCTTCGCGGATTTGTTGCGCGGCTTCAATGGCTTTTTTCCTGTCATCGACAAAAGCCAGAGTTTGTTGGACAAACTCCACGCCGGCGAATTGGGACAGGACGCTATGACCCAGCGCTTCGACGGTGATGCCGGTGCTGTCGGAGACAAAAAAAACCGCTCGTTTCATAACGGCAATTGTAGCAAACTGCGCCATAATTTTGTTGAAGTTATGACCTGTTCCAAAAAGAATCGTTTTCAGGGCATACCGGCGCAAGTTTTGAGGGGGGTATTCTCAACTCATAATGCTATAATCATCGCATGGGAGAGTCGCGGCGAGCGGCGGTAATAAAAGGACGCGGCGCGGTTGGCGCACCGCCCGGGCGGTTTGACAAAACGGCGAGCGAGTCTTTTGACGACGGCTGGACGCAGGATGATGACGCGCCGTCTTCGGAAACGGTCATCCGTTGGGATTCGGCAAAAAGCATTCTCACCGAAAACGATTCACCGGACATTCCCAGTGAATTGTCGGCGAATCCCTATCGCGGTTGTGAACATGGATGTGTTTATTGTTTCGCCCGTCCGTCTCATGCGTATTTGGGATTGTCTCCGGGATTGGATTTTGAGCGCAAAATTTTCGCAAAAAAAGACGCGGTTTCACTTTTACGGCGTGAGTTATCGCGTCCGCAATATCGTGTTCGTCCGCTGGCGTTGGGAATTAACACTGATGCTTATCAACCGGTGGAGCGGCGACTGCGAATTACCCGCGGCATGTTGGAGGTATTGTCGGAATGTCGTCATCCGGTGTCACTCATCACAAAATCGGCGTTAATAGAGCGTGACTTGGATATTTTGTCAGAGATGGCGCGGGAGAATTTAGCGGATGCGATGGTTTCCATCACATCATTGGACGCGGACTTAACTCGGAAGCTGGAACCGCGAGCGGCGTCACCGGCGCGGCGGTTAAAAGTCATCGCCAATTTATCCGCCGCCGGCATACGGACGACGGTATTAATGGCGCCGATAATTCCCGCGATCACGGACGGCGAAATAGAGTCAATATTATCCGCCGCCGCCGATGCCGGCGCGTGCACGGCGGGTTATGTGGTGTTGCGGTTGCCGCATGAGTTGCCGGAGGTCTTTCAACAATGGCTTGCCGCACACATGCCGGAACGGGCGGCGAAAGTCATGTCACAAGTGCGCGCCATGCATGGCGGACGTGATTATGATGCGTCATTTTTTTCGCGTCATCGGGGTCGCGGTGTTTTTGCGGAGTTAATCGCTCGTCGTTTTGACGCGGCGCGTCGTCGTTATGGATTAAACCCGCCGCGTCATACGCCTCTTCGTTGTGATTTGTTTTCGCCGCCGAGTGATTCGGGTCGGTTGTTATAAGAATTTTTATAAGAAGTCCTATAAGAAGTGTCATAAGAAGTCTTATAAAAAGTTTTACAAGAAGTCAATTGTTATAATTAGTTATGAAGCGCGGCGAAAATACCAGTCACCAAACGCTTCTTGTTGTTGTCGTTCACGGGCGTATTCGGTGAACAAAGGCGACAATGTCGCGATGATTTCTTCTTCTTTCATGTTTTGTCCGGCGGGAGCGGACAATCTGTCACCGGAAACCGAAGCGCCCAAATACAGGTTATAGCGTCCGGGTGATTTTCCGACCAATCCAATCTCTCCCAAATAGGGACGGGCGCAGCCGTTTGGACATCCGGTCATGCGAATAACAATGGCATCGCGTTGTAAACCGCATCGTATAAGTTCATCTTCAAGTTTGCCGATAAGCGAGGGCAAATAACGCTCCGACTCCGCCATTGCCAGCGGACAAGTCGGAAACGCCACGCATGCCATGGCATTCTTACGCATGCCGGACAGTGATGAAAAATCAGTCTCCAATCCATGCCGGTTAAAAACGCTTTGCACGCGCTCGCGCGCGTCTTCATCAATATTCACAAGCATGAGATTTTGATTGGGCGTCATTAAAAACCCGCAACAATTCAACGCCGCCGCTTCACGCAGGGCGGCTTTTAACGCGCCATCGGAGGAGATGCGTCCGTTTTCAATAAAAATCCCCAAATCCCACTTCCCGCTATCCTGTTGTCGCCAGCCCAACACATCTTCACGATGAGTAAGCTCCACCTTTTCCGCGGGAGGAAGGACAAACCCCAGCCGTCTTTGTATGTCTTCGCGCGCGAAGTTCAGTCCCAATCGCGCCACCGTATATTTCAGTCGTGCCTGTTTGCGGTCACTTCTATCGCCGTGGTCTCGTTGAAAGGCGGCGATTTGCCATGCCACTTCCGCCGCTTGTGAAGGCGCGCAAAATCCCAACACATCACCCAAACGCGGATAAGTCCGCGCGTCTCCGTGAGTTGTCCCGAGTCCGCCGCCGATAAGCACATTAAAACCGCGCAGGCGTCCGTCTTTAACAACGGCGACAAAGCCGATGTCATTGGAATAAGCATCAACATCATTCGCCGGCGGGACGGCGACGGCAATCTTAAACTTGCGCGGAAGATAATGATTGCCATACAACGGTTCCGCGGCGCGAAACTCCGGCGAGGCGGAGAGTTTTTTCTCACCCAGCCATATTTCATAATACGCGCGACTGTGCGGCAACAATGCGCGACTAATCTCAGCGGCGACTTCATGCGAAGCGGCATGAGCCGCCGACAGTCCGGCATGCGGTGAACACATGACATTTCGATTAACATCTCCACAAGCCGCGATGGAGTCCAAAAGACGGCGCGCGCATGTCTGCAAAATCGGTCTCAGGTTTTCCTTTGGAACACCGTGAAACTGCAGTGTTTGTCGCGTGGTCAAACGAATACTGCCGGCGGAGGTCAGGTCGGCGGCGGCGGAGTCAACGGCGAGCCATTGTTCGGGTGACAGCATTCCGCTCGGCACGCGCAGGCGAATCATAAAGGAATGGTCGGGTTCCAGCTTTCGCGCCATGCGTGATTCACGAATGTCACGGTCGTCTTGTTGATAAATGCCGTGAAACTTAATCAAGCTTTGGTCGCTTACGGCGAGTCCGCCGGTGATGTCGTCATCCAGTCCGTCGGCGATGCCGCCGCGCAGGTGTCGGCTGTTTTCTTTAATGACTTCAATTTCAGAAGGCGCACCGGAGTTGTTGTTTTTAGTTTTAGTAGACATCGCGTTTATACCTTCCGCTTTCCGCCATTCCCGCCCAATAGGCTTCCCCGTTTCCGCCGTGTGATTCGGCGATGGCGCAAAGTTCGGCGTGAACATCTTTCGCCATTCGTTTTTCATCTCCGCAGACATAGACATGCGCGCCGTCCTGCAGCCACTCCCATATTTCATCGGCGCGTTGTCGGAGTTTGTGTTGGACATAAACTTTTTGCGCGCGGTCTCGAGAAAAGGCGACATCCATGCGCGTGAGTGCGCCGCTATTAAGTGCGGCCTGCCATTCAATTTGATAATAGAAGTCTTCACGCCGCCGTCTTTCGCCGAAAAAGAGCCATGTTTTTCCGCCGTTTCCGTTTTCTCTGTCTTCAACAAACGAGCGAAAGGGAGCGACACCGGTGCCGGGACCTATCATAATCATAGGCGCGTCTTTTGCCGCGGGCGGACGGAAGTTCTCATTGGATTGAACAAACACTTTTGCCGCGTCACCTTCGGACAAGTCACCGAGGTAGGCGGAACAAACACCGTCACGGACTTTGCCGTTGGCGTCATAATAGTGACTTCTCGTCACCAATATATGCGCTTCGCCTTCTCTTGCGGTGGGCGAAGAGGCGAGAGAATACATCCGCGGCGTCATCTTACGCGCACAGGCGAGCGGATTTGCACCTGCGGGAGGCGGAAAGTCCGACACCAAGTCACACCAATCACGTCCATCAGCGTAGTTTTGAGGCGGCGGAGAGATGCCGGCAAATTCACAATAACGCGCGACGACGGTGGGCGTCAGTCGTGCGATTTCCAACTTTGACAACAGCCATTCTCCGACAGTTGCGCGGACGCCGTCAATTTCCATTTCCGACTCCCATTCCAGTTTCAGAGCGGCGGCGGTTTGTTCGGCGCGCGCGATGTTATTTTGCGGCCATATTCCGAGTGAATCACCGGGTTGATAAATCAAACCGGAGTCTTCCAGAGACAGTTCCAAATGTCGAGTTCGTTTTTCCGGCGTACTTAAAGGAATGTTTATAAGCACAGGCGCTAAAAACGGCGTTTGCCGGTCATACTTCGCTTCATTTGTTTGAGTTTGCAGGTTGTTATCACGGACGGATGAGACATTGGCGGTCGCATCGGCGGTTCTCGCGAGTTCTTCGGTGACGGCGGCGCGCCATTGTTCGGCGGTGGTTTCAAAATCAACATCACACTCGGCGAATTCCACGAGAGGCGAAGCGCCGAGAGAGCGCAAACGAGCGTTTAAGTTGCGACCGGTATGACAGAAGTGTTCATAAGTACTGTCGCCCAAAGCCAACACGGAATAAGACAAGCCGGACAATTGCGGCGCACGCGAACTCTGCAAAAAAGTCAAAAAAGCCGCCGCGGTATCGGGCGGGTCGCCTTCGCCGTGAGTGCTGACCACGGCAAGCAGAAACTTTTCTTTTTTCAGGCGAGCGGTTTTATATTCATGCATGGAAAACAAATCCGCCGAGATGCCGCGTTCCGCGAGTGTCTTTGCGAGTTGTTCGGCGATGGTTTTTCCGTTGCCGGTTTGTGTTCCATACAAAACCGCGGCTTTCACGACTTCCGATGTTGTTGCGGCGGCGACAACGGCGGACGGAGCGGCTTGTCGTCCGGCGAAATAACCGCTAAGCCATGCCAACTGTCGCTCGTCAAGACTTTGCGACAGTTGTTCGGCTAATTTAATTTGTTCAGAGGACAGCATGGACGGATTCAGAGTGAGCAGGTTCAGAGACGGGCGTAAAAGGCAGTTCTGCGGTTCTTGGTTTAACCTCCGCATGGAGTGCGGCGGATTCACCGACAATTAACATCGCCGGAGAGAAGGCATCTTTGGCTTTTTCGGCGATGTCGGACAAAACACCAAAGACGGCTTGTTGTGCGGCGGTGGTGCCGGCGCATATTACCGCCGCCGGCGTATCAGCGGAGCGTCCGGCAGAGATGAGATTCTCGGCGACTTCGGACAACACCGCGCCCGCCATATAAAAAGCGAGTGTGGAATCGGCGTCTTCGGCGAGTCTTCGCCAGTAGTTGGCATCATTCATATCTTTACGATAGGCGGTACAAAACCGGACACTCCGCGCCGCGCCGCGGTGAGTGAGTGGAATCCCCGCCGCCGCCGCACAACCGGCGGCGGCGGTAATGCCGGGGACAATTTGAAACGGAATATTGGCGGCGCGCAAAGCGAGCATTTCTTCACCGCCTCGACCAAACACAAACGGGTCACCGCCTTTCAGTCTTGCCACTTGCATGCCTTGCTCGGCGTAATTAATGAGGAGGTTGTTAATTTCATCCTGAGAGGCGGCATGACAGTCACGTCTTTTACCGACGAATATTTTTTCAGCATCACGGCGCGCCAGTGCCAGGACTCCGGCGGAAGCCAGTCGGTCATAAACCACGACATCGGCTTTTTGCAGAAGTCGGTGAGCTCGAAAAGTCAGCAAATCGGGGTCACCCGGTCCCGCGCCGATAAGATAGACTTCGCCGGTTTTCGGCGCATCTTCCGCAAACTGTCGGAGTTCTTCTTTCGCGAGAGTATCGGCTTGTGAGTCATCACCGTTAAGAGCGGCTTCCGCCGCGGCGCCGTTCATAAACTCCTCCCAAAAGAGTCGCCGGCGAGTCATGGGCAGGGCGTTTTTGACGGCGGAGCGAAATCGCGCGCAAAAGTCACACAATAGTCCCAGTGTTGCGGGGAGAGTTTCTTCAATTTGCGCCCGGATACGCCGAGCCAACACCGGAGACGCGCCGCCGGAGGACACTGCCACGACCACGGGCGCGCGGTTGATAATCGCGGGAAAGATAAAGTCACAAAGCGCGGGATTATCCACAACATTCACCGGGACGCGTTTGGCGCGGGCGTCTTTGGACACTTGTTGGTTGATGGATTCATCATCGGTTGCGGAGACGACGGCGATGCAGTCATCAATATCGGCGGCGGAATAGGGGCGTTTTTGGGCTTTCCCGCCGCTTTTCCGGGCGAAAGTCGCCAAAGCGGGGATAATTTGCGGCGCGACAACTGATACTTTCGCGCCCGCCGCCGCCAACAATTCGGCTTTGCGCAACGCGACTTCGCCGCCGCCCACGACCAGTGTTCGCCGTCCGCGCAAGTCAAAGAAAAATGGAAAATAATGCATAAACCATTATTATACAAAAGAATATAAACAATGTCAAGTATTCTTTTG
>JAWONR010000112.1:0-8317 GCA_033865115.1 Candidatus Persebacter sydneyensis
AAACCGGGACCGGCGTAAATTAACCCGGTGTACAATTGAATTAAGTCAGCTCCGGCATCCAATCTCTCTTTTGCATTGTCTTCATTCATAATCCCGCCAACTCCAATCACGGCAACCCGAGACGGTAAAAAACGACGCAATTGTTGAGTCATCTCCAACGCACGTGTCGTTAAAGGTGCTCCCGACAAACCGCCCGATTGTGATGACGAAAACCCCTCCGGACGCGATGTTGTCGTGTTGCATGCAATTACGCCGTCCATTTGTTCATCGGCAATAACACCGGCGACCGATTCCAACTCCGACTCACTCATGTCCGGAGACAACTTAACCGCCAACGGCGCGCGCTTTCCATGCTGTTTTGCCAACTCGTCCCGGCGAACATGTAAATCCCGCAATAATGGAGACAACTTCTCCGGTGTTTGTAAATCTCGCAACCCCTCCGTGTTCGGCGAGGAAATGTTAACAGTGAAAAAATCACCATGCGGATATAAATGCTCCAAACAACTCGCATAATCATCTTTCGCTTTGTCCTGCGGTGTGTCCGCGTTTTTGCCGAGATTTATCCCAAGAATGTATTTGCCACGCCGCACCGATAAACTCTTTGCCGCCTCCGCCATTCCGCAATTGTTAAAGCCCATGCGGTTAACCAAAGCATTCGGCGGAACCCTAAACAAACGAGGCGGATTATTGCCCCGTTGCGGACGAGGTGTGAGCGCACCAACTTCAACAAAACCAAAACCCAAAGATGATAATGCGTCCGCAGAATCGGCGTTTTTGTCCAAACCGGCGGCAAGTCCCAATGGATTCGAAAAAGACAATCCCATCACCGTCTTCGGCGAAACTACCGGCGGGGACGGCGGACAACGCGCGACTGTTCGCAACGCCGACAAGGCAATATGATGAGCGGACTCCGGCGGAAGCGCGAATAAAAACGGACGCAGTAAATTATACGGAACGACGGGCATCTATCACCAACATCACCGACTTCACTATCGACGCCAACGGAATCGCAAAGAATACTCCCCATACGCCCCATATCCCGCCAAAAAATATGATCGCCGTGAATATCGCTACCGGATGCAACTTCACCACCTCCGAAAACAACAACGGCACCAGTATCTGACCGTCAAACGCCTGGATTAATGTGTAAGCAATAAGAATCCAATAAAACTGCGCCTCTCCTCCAAACTGAATGTATGCCAATGCCAATACCGGAAACGTCACCGCTATCGCTCCGACAAACGGAACAAAAACCGACAAGCCCATTAACGCCGCCAATGAAAATGCGTAGTTCATGTCAAACCACGCAAATGCCGCCCACGACATCACGCCAAGAATCCCCGCCTCTATGAACTTCCCCCGAATGTATGAACCAAACTGCCCGTCCATGCTCACCCATAACTCCGCAAAAATCGGCGATCTCGGCAAATAACGTCCCAATGACTCCAATAACATATTCTTGTCCTTTAACATGAAAAATACCAACAACGGCAACAACACCATGTATAAAAACAATGAAAAGACATTCACCGCAATATTCACCGAATGATCCAACAAAAACTTGCCTATGTCATCCCGCATTGTCGTTAATCCCATCGCTATGTTGTCTTCCGCCGTCATAAACTCTATGCTCTCCGGCAAATAGGCGTTAATCCCCCCCGCCAAAATCGACAACGCCCCCTGCATGTCCGGCAATAATCCGACAACTCCGCGCAACTGGATGAAGAACAACGGCAACAATCCCAATGACATAAACATCACCGTCGACGACAATATCACCAACAACGCCGACGCCGTCGTCCGGGAAACGCCGTCACGCTCCAAACGCTGTACCACGCCGTCCAATAAGTAGGCTATCAACAATCCGCCGAATAACGGCGCTATCTCACCCGCAAAAAGCCACACAAAAACCGCCCCAACGGCGGTCACCGCAAGCAATTTGTTTATGTCCGAGTTGTAAAAAACGGACTCCAGCCAGTCGTTGATTTTCTTAAACACGTCGGGCTTTATTGTACCCCATCCTCCCCGTAAAGACAATACGGCGGCAAAATACCCGCGAAAGTTATACAATACGGGTAAATGAGCGAACCCGATAAAAATCTGCTGGATGGAATCCCGCCTCTGCCCGGTGTCTATCGCTTTACCGGCGCGGACGGCGCGCCTTTATATGTCGGGAAAGCCGCCAATCTCAAAAAACGTGTCTCGTCGTATTTCCAAAAAACCCGACACTCTCCGCGTATTAAACTCATGCTAAACGCCATGAACGGCGTTGAAGTCACTGTTACCGCCTCTGAACACGCCGCCTTGTTGCTCGAAAACAACCTGATTAAATCACTCCGTCCGCGTTATAACATCCTGTTTAGAGACGATAAAAGCTATCCCTACCTGCGCATCGGCGCCGGTGCCTATCCACGACTGATGTTTGCAAGAGGCGCCGCGACGGACGGTGAATCATTCGGACCCTTTCCAGACAGCGGCGCGGTGCGGGAAACCATCAACATGCTGCAACGCATCTTTCGTCTCCGGACATGCGCCGATTCCGTCTTTGTCAATAGAAGCCGACCATGTTTGTTACACGGCATCGGACGGTGTAGCGCGCCTTGTGTTAATGCCGTCTCTCCCTCCCAATACACCACCGATGTCCGAGGCGCAAAAGCGCTTTTGGCGGGTGACTGTCGCGGAGTTGAATCAGACCTGCAACAACGCATGGCGTCCGCCGCCGAAGAGTTGGAATACGAAAAAGCCGCCACTTTGCGTGACCGACTTCGCGCGCTGTCAGTGATGCGGGCGAGACATTTTGTCGATGACGACCCAAAAGCCGCGGACGCCGATTATGTCGGCGCGCATTGTCGTGACAATGACGCCTGCGTCAATGTCGTGATGGTAAGAGGCGGAAGACGACTCGGCGAAAGACGGTTTTTCTCGGAACGAGCGCCAAAAGCCGGCGCCGCCGAAGTGTTATCAGCGTTCATCAATCAACATTACGGAGGCATGACCGCCCCGCCGAAGATCATTCCTTCATGTCGTCCCTCCCCCCTGCCTCTGCCGCCGGTGGTGTTGTCGGCGCGGGACTCACAAAAACAACGCGCGAAAGAAGCCGCACAAAACGCCGCGGTTGCACTGTCTCTAAGACAGGCGCGGGACGGCGCGGCAACCGCAAAACTGTTCGCACTCGGCAAACATCTGGACATGCCTCCGCCCCGCCGTATTGAATGTTTTGACATTAGTCACAGTTCGGGCGAATCTCCCATGGCGGCTCGGGCGGTTTTTGTTGACGGCGTACCCAAGACTTCGCAATATCGGCGTTATGCGATAACTTCCAAAGGCGGAGATGACGCCGCCGCCATCTCTGAAGCCGTCGGGAGATGTTATCGCCGCGCGATTGCGGAACAAACTCCCCTGCCGGATTTGTTGTTAATAGACGGCGGCGCGGCGCAATTAAGCGCGGCGGATGAAGCGCTTCCAGAGACGGCAAACATGCGGATTCTGGCGGTCGCAAAAGACAAAACCCGCAAAGCCGGACGCGAGAAACTCATCACTTCGGACGGAGAGATATTGATGTTGGATGAAACCGACCCGGCATTTCACTTAATCCAGGCGGTTCGAGATGAAGCTCACCGTTTTGCCGGAGCCGGACATCGCCACCGGCGTGATAAAAAGCGGAGCACCTCGACATTGGAACAAATAGAAGGCGTGGGACCGGAACTCCGGCGGCGGTTGATATCGTGTTTTGGCGGTTTGCGGGGACTCCGTGCCGCAGGAGAGACAGAATTGATTAAAATTAAGGGAGTCAGTCCCCGACTGGCAAAACAAATCTACACTTTTATGCATGAGTAACATACCAAATTGGCTTTCAGCGGGACGAGCGGCGGCGGCGCCGTTATTAGTGGCGTTATTTTGGCTGCCGCAGTGGAGCACGGTGTCTCTTCGCGCGGCGGGCATTGCGGCGGCATCTTTGTTTATTGTCGCGGCGGCGACTGATTTTTTTGACGGTTATTGGGCTCGCAAATACGGCAAACAGACTCGCTTGGGAGCGTTTTTAGACCCGGCGGCGGACAAACTTCTGGTGGTCACCTCCCTGTTATTATTGTTGGAAGCTGAGCGAGCGGCGGGAGGTGCATGTTTACTAATCATCGGACGTGAGGTTTTAATATCAGCTTTGCGAGAATGGGCGGCGAGAGACGGATTTATTGATGCGGTGCAAGTTGTCTCCAGCGGGAAGTGGAAGGCGGGCGTTCAAATGACAGCGATACCGTGTTTGTTCGCCGCGGACATGGAGTTCCTACCTTTAATCGCGACAGCGGGGACGATATTATTATGGATAGCGGCATTATTGGCGACTTGGTCAATGGTGATATACGCACGAGCGGCTTGGCGCGCGCAGCCTGATGCGGATAATTAAGGGATTATTTTGGTTTGGCGTGTTTTGCGCGCTGAACACCGCATTTTTTGGCGGATTGGCATTTGCGGTCATTTATCAGCGACTCCCACAACTGGATGCTTTGGTGGAGTATCGTCCTCGCCTGCCAATGCGGATATTTACCAGTGAAGGCGACTTAATTGGAGAGTTCGGCTCTGAAAAACGCGCTTATCGGGAATATGAAGACTTCCCGAAGTTGTTGGTTGACGCTTTGTTGTCGGTTGAAGATGCGCGATTCTTTTCACATCGGGGATTGGACTTCTTCGGCATTGCGCGCGCCGCACTGGGTTATTTGGAGGGAAGGCGTGAAGGCGCAAGTACGATTACCATGCAAGTCGCGCGTAATTTTTATTTAACCCGAGACCGAACATTCATCCGCAAGATAACGGAGGCGTTGTTGGCGTTAAAGATAGAACGAGAATTCACCAAGCGCGAGATATTAGAACGCTACATGAATCAAATCTACCTCGGACAGGGAGCTTTTGGTTTCGCCGCGGCGTCCCGCATTTATTTTGACAAGAACATGGACGAACTTGAAGTTTCAGAGATAGCATTGTTATCGGGCATGCCGAAAGCGCCGAGTCATTACAATCCTCGCAAGAATCCGACTCAGGCAAAGTCACGTCAGGTGCATGTCTTACGGCGGATGCGAGACAGCGGCGTGATAAAACCATCATTGTTTTCGGAGTTGGTCGCCGCCGAGTTACCGCCGTTGCGTCCGGCGAGGCGGACATTCACGGTGGATGCTTCATTTGTCGCGGAGGAAGTCCGGCGTTTGGCTTATGAGCATTTCGGCGAGGAGTCTTATGAACGCGGATTAAACATATACACCACAGTTCAGTCACGTTTACAAAACGCCGCCGCGCGCGCGGTGCGGAGTGGTTTGCTTGCCCATGAATCTCGCCGTCCGTATCTGGGACCGGAGAAGATAATTGACATTCACAATCTAACTCCAAAAGAGATCAGCGATACACTGCGTGCGGAGTCCGTTTACGGTGAATTACGTCCGGCGGCAATTGTTTCGGTAGAAAAGGACTCGGTTATTGTAGTGGACGGAGACGGCGTACGTCATGAGATGAACGGCGAGTCATTGGGATATTTGGGCAGATATTTACCGGGCGGCAGAGAGCCGACATTAACACCGGGAGCGGTTGTTCGTTTACGCGGAGCGGAAGCGGGATTAACATTGGCGGCGTTACCGGGAGCGGAAGCGGCATTAGTGGCGGTGGCTCCGGAAGACGGCGCGGTGTTGGCGATGGCGGGAGGTTTTGACTTCTCACGCAATCAGTTTAATCATGCAACTCAGGCACGCCGACAACCGGGTTCCAGTTTAAAGCCGTTTATTTACTCCGCGGCGTTGGAGAAAGGATTCACACCGGCGAGTGTCTTACCGGACACACCGATATTTCTAACCGCGGAGGAAACAGGCAGTGAAGAAAACTGGGAGCCGAAAAACTATGACCACAAGGCGACCGGCGCGGTGTTATTAAGACAGGCGCTTGCGAAGTCAAAAAACCTGGCGACAATTCACTTATTAAAGTTCATTGGCGCGCCATATGCCCGTGATTATCTGACCCGTTTTGGTTTTCGCCGCCGCGACCATCCTCCATATTTAACAATGGGATTGGGAGCCGGTGCGACAACTCCGATGGAGATGGCATTGGCTTATTCAGTTTTTGCGAACGGCGGTTTTCGGGTGAACAGTTATTTGATTTCGCGAGTTGAAGATTATGACGGCAACATTATTGTTAATGAGTTGGATTTTGAATCACGACGGCGCGCGGTTGATGCTCGCAATGCATTTATCATGACATCACTTTTGCGTTCTGTTGTTCGCGAGGGGACGGGACGAGGTGCATTAAGGTTTATAGACCGAACTGATTTGGCGGGCAAAACGGGGACGACAAATGACACTCGTGATGCATGGTTTGGCGGTTTTGGCGGCAACATTGCGGCGGTGTCATGGATAGGCTACGACCAAGTGAGAACATTGGGCGACAAAGAGACTGGCGGACGAGCGGCATTGCCGATATGGGCGGAGTTTATGGCTTCAGCATTGTCGGAACGCCCGGTTGCTGATTATCCGCCGCCGGCGGGAATCATCTCCGCAGACATCAACACTGACACCGGCAAACTAATGTCGTCTTATGACGCTTCGGACGGACGTCTTGAGTATTTTTACGAGGAGTTTTTACCGGCGGGGGAGTCATCACCTGAGTTTGGCACTGAAGATTTGTTTTAGTCATGGGATTAACACTTTTACGATTGTTGGGAGGCATGCCGTTGCCGGCGAGAAGATGGTTTGGCGCTCGGTTGGGAGATGCGGCGAGAATGTTGGGCGTACGCCGACATGTGGCGACTCGCAATTTGTTGTTGTCGTTTCCGGAGATGACATCCGCCGAGCGGGAAGACATCTTACGGCGTCATTTTCGACTGTTGGGGGCGATGTTTATGGACGAATGCGCGCTGCAGGGGATGTCGGCGGACACACTTCGGCGATGGATGAATTTGGATGAATCGTCTTTACCGCCGGAACAACCGGTGATTTTTTGCACGCCTCATTTTGTCGGCGCGGGCAACGGCGGAGTTCGATTGTCGGCGGTGTTGGGAGAACAACTCATGTTTCACTACAAACCGATGCACAATGATTTTTGGGATGATTTTTATTCACGTTTACGGCAACAATACGGCACAGTTGGAGTATCGGCGACCAAGCCTTTTGCCATGCGTGACTGTGCGCGCCAGTTAAAGTCCGGCGGGGCGATTTTTTTCCTCCCCGACACAGACACCAAGCGGCGCAAGAGTTCGGTGTTTGCGCCGTTTTTGGGAGTTGAATCAGTGGCGACATCGACTGCGGTATCAAGACTGGCGATGATGACCGGCGCACAGGTTCGCATGTTTTTTGTTTCCATCACGCCGGACGGTTATGACTGTCATTTGTCACCGCCGCTGGAGGACTTTCCGGGTGCGGATGTGAAAGATGACGCACGGCGCATTAATGAGATGATTGCGGAGCGGATTCGTCATGACCCGGCGCAGTATTATTGGTTGCATCGTCGTTTTAAGACCCGTCCGGAGGGAGAGAGAGACCGTTATGCCTGATTTGCGTTTTACAAAGATGCATGGTTGCGGCAATGATTTTGTCGTGATTGACGCGGTTCGCCAGTCAATACCGGAGACTTTTGTCGCGACACGCATCGCCGACCGTCGTTTGGGAGTTGGTTGTGACCAGATATTAATCCTACGGCGCGCACCGCGGAGCAGTCGAGCTGATTTTAATTATCAAATCATTAACGCGGACGGCACCGAAGTCGGACAATGCGGGAATGGAGCAAGATGTGCTCATGCTTTTTTACGCCGCAACCGTCTTGCGGTAAAAAAGAGAATGACACTCGCGGCTTCGGGCGCGCAAATCATGACTGAAGATGCGGGAAACAAGATGGTTCGAGCTTATTTAGCGAAGCCGACATTTGTTCCTGAGAAAGTCCCTTTACAACGGAAGAAAGAGCAGCCGTTATATGCGGCATCGGCGGCGGAGGGAGGAATGTCATTACCGGGTCGCTTTTCGGCATTGTCATTGGGCAATCCACATGCGGTTTTTGTGGCATCGGAAGGCGACAATTTAGAGGAAGCTGGACAAACACTGAATGACAATCGCCGCCTTTTTCCGGAGGGTGTAAATGTTGGATTTTGTCGTCGCGAGAAAGACAAGATTATCCTGCGGGTATATGAGCGAGGTGTTGGAGAGACGCCATCTTGCGGGAGTGGAGCGGCGGCGGCGGCGGTTGTGATGATTCGCGGAGGAGCGGTAAAGAGTCCGGTTCATGTCTTGACACCGGGCGGAGACTTGTTGTGTGGTTGGAAAGGCGAGTCACATCCGGCGTGGATTCAAGGTCG
>JAWONR010000113.1:0-3933 GCA_033865115.1 Candidatus Persebacter sydneyensis
TTTGCAGGTTTGGATGCCGGCGGAGACCAATCCCTCACACAGTTTAACCGCACACACCACGCCGTCAATAACGGGAACTCCGTGTTTTTGTGAGAGTTTTTCGGTTAAGTCGGTCATTCCCGCACAACCCAAGATTATCGCCTCACAGCGGTCTTCAACAATGGCGCGGGCGATTTCCTCACTGATCTTTTGTTCGGCAACGGCGGCGTCTTCCTCCAAATCCAAAACCGGAATGTCCGCGGCGCGGACTTTCTTACAGATTGCCGTTTTACCATAACGGTGCGCCAGTTCTTCAACAATCGGCACCGAGCGGGGGAGAGTGGTTACCACCGAAAAAGAAGTTCCGACAATTGAGGCAAAATGCATCGCCGCCTCACACATGCCGACAACCGGTCCTTCGACAACTTCACGACACGCGCCGAGTCCCGGGTCGTCAAAACACGCGATGACATAACCCTGCGCTCCCCATTCACGAGCCGCTTTCATCTCAGACAACAATCCGGGCATTGCCATGACTTCGTCATAATGTCCCTCTATTGACGGAGGTGAATTAGTCGGATTGGACGCCCGAATCTCAGTGTCGGCGGCGGCGTAATGACGAGCCGCCTGTGCCGCTTTTTCAGTCATGGCGGCGGTGCTGTTCGGATTGATTAAGGCTATTTTCATGATTCGTTCTCCGGTGTCATGCTTCTCCACCTAAATATATCTTCCGTATCCGGTCGTCGTTTTGCAGCTCTTGTGAGTCGCCTTCAATGGCGACTTCGCCGACCGACAATGCATAAGCACGATGTGATATTTTTAACGCCATTCGCGAGTTTTGTTCCACCAACGCCACTGATACCTTGTCATCGCGGTTAATCGCGACAATCGCGCGGGCGATGCTTTGAACAAGTTTCGGCGCAATGCCCAATGACGGTTCGTCCAATAACAATAACTTCGGACGAGCCATTAACGCCCGTCCTATCACCAACATTTGTTGTTCGCCTCCGCTCATGGTGCTTGCCGATTGATGATAACGCTCTTTTAATCTTGGGAATTTTTCCATGACCGATTCCAAATCGGATGCCACTAACTTTTTGTCCTTGCGCATAAATGCGCCCATTAATAGATTGTCTTTAACCGACATGTATGGAAAAACACGCCTGCCTTCCGGCACCATCGAAATGCCACTCTTGACAATGTCCGAGGGAGTCTTGCCATCCAAGCGCTCCCCGCGATAATAAATGGCGCCGCCGCTAATTGGACGCAAACCGGTGATGGCGCGTAAAATGGAAGACTTTCCCGCGCCGTTGGCGCCGATAAGTGCGACAGTCTCTCCTTCGCGCACACTCACTGATATTTCGTGAAGGGCGCGAATCCGCTCGTAATAGAGCGAAACCCGGTCAAGTGACAATAAATCTTCGGACATTGTCTCTAAATCCCCAATGCGTCGTCTTCGGCGCCCAAATATGCTTCAATTACTTTCTCATCGCGTTGAATCTCGTCCGGTGTTCCTTCGGCTATCTTCTCGCCAAAGTTTAACACCACAATCCGGTCGGAGATGCTCATCACCGCGCGCATGTCATGTTCCACCACCAAAAGTGTCACTCCCCGCGCGCGGACTTCGCGAGTCATTGCCAACGCCTTGTCGGTTTCGTCATGATTCATGCCGGCAAAAGGCTCGTCCAACAACAACACTTTCGGGTCTGCCGCGAGTCCGATGGCAATGCCCAATGCCCGTAAATGTCCGTGAGGTAAATTACCGGCGGTTTCGTTTTTAACCTCCTCCAACCGCAAAAAAGACAGTATTTCATCGGCGGATTTTCCAAATTCGCGTTCATCAGACGCCGCTTTTTTGGAATTGATGAAAAAACCAAACAATCCCGCGCGTGAACGTAAATGATGGGCGAGGATGACATTTTCGCGAACACTCATGCCGCGGAAGATTGTCGTCTCTTGAAAAGTCCGTACAACGCCCATTCGCGCCACAGTGTGAGGACTTAAACCGGAAATACGCTGTCCGTGAAACAACACTTCGCCTTGTGAAGGGCGTAAAAAAGAAGCCACCAGTTTAAACAATGTTGATTTGCCCGCGCCGTTGGGACCGATGACCGATAAGATTTCATTCTCCCGAGCCGCGAATGAAACATCGTTAACCGCCGTCAGTCCGCCAAACTTGCGGGTGAGACTGTTAATCCGTAAAATCTCTTCACTCATGTCGCATCTCCGCGCGCGCCGGAAAAGACACTTTTTAACCGCCGCAGGGCGGGGCGGAACATCTCCAAACGCAAACTCAACAACCCGTTCGGCAAAAACAACATTAACATGATTAATACGGACGCATACACCAATAATTGATATTTGCCGAGCGTATATAGAAAGTCAAAACCGACATATAAGGTCAATGTTCCCAACATCGGACCAAATACATAATTCAATCCGCCCATGAAACAATACAACATGTAATTGACCGATTCTTGAATGGGAAAAGTTCCCGGAAAAATGGATTGAACAATGGTAATGGACACCGCGCCGCCGACTCCGCCCAAAAACGAGGAAATGGCATACGCCAACACCCGCAAATAAGTCACATTCACGCCGATGGACGACGCCAACTCTTCATTTTGTTGCAGGGAGCGACATAAAAATCCCAATCGTGAATTAACCAATCTCCACATTCCGGCAAAACACAACACCATTAACGCACACGCCAGATAATAAAAACCCAGTCGTAAGTTTTCCAACTCCGCAAAGTTGGGAATTAGTGTGAGCCCAAAAAGCGAAACTTCGCCCGGCGGGGGGATGTTGGTGATGCCGGAAGAAGCATTGGTAATCGGCAACGCCTGTGCCAATAATCGAGCCACTTCCGTAAGTGTCAGTGTGACCATCGCAAAATACACTCCGCGCAAACGCAAAATCGGCAGTCCAATCAATACACTTGCAACCGCACAAAAGGCTCCCGCCAAAGGCAAAGTCAGCCAAAATGACACTCCATACTTCACCACCAAAATCGCCGAAACATAACCTCCCATCAACGCATAAGCACCTTGTCCAATGTTGATTCGTCCGATGTAAAATGTCAACCATACGCCGGAGCTAATTACCGACCATAATGCGACTGTCGTCAATATATTGATTAAATCACCGCGTTCGGTTTGTACCAACGCCCACGGCACGGCGATAAACACGCAAAATAGGAAAAAGCCGACACCGGCAAGGCGGGGAGTAGTGTTCATATCAACCCCACGGCTTGCCCATAAGTCCCTGCGGGCGAATGCTCAAAAACACCATGAGTGAGGCAAATATCACCAAATAAGTAATGTCTCCATAAGCGCGTAAATATGTCAGTCCGAATGATTCCATCATGCCCAAAATAAAACCGCCGACAATTGCCCCCGGTACAACACCGGCGCCGCCAATCATCACCATCAAAAACGCTTTAATTGATATGGGTCCGCCGCCGACAGGGTCTGCGCCGACAATTGCCACCAACAATCCTCCGGCGACTCCCGCCAACATCGCACCAACGGCAAAACCAAGCATGGAATAACGGTCAACATCCACGCCCATCAATTGTGCCGCCGTCCTGTCTTGCGCCAGCGCGCGCATTGCTCGACCGGGACGAGTGTATTGCATAAATCCAATAAATCCGCCAATCATTAACACAATGCAAACACCAATGACAATCTTGTCATTGGGAATGACCACGGTAAAGTCGCCCCAGTTTTGTATGCCGTCCATGATCTTCGGCACGGCGCGGAGTTTTTGTCCGAATAAGATTAACATGATTGCGTCAAACAAAAACGCCAGTCCCGCCGCCAATAACATGGAGCTTTCTTCACGCGCGCTTCGGCGTAACACCGGGCGGAACATAAACTTTTCCACCGCCGCGCCGACCACCAACAAAGTCGCCGCCGCCGAAGCAAGTCCGAAGACAAAAGGCAACTCCAACTG
>JAWONR010000113.1:4033-7144 GCA_033865115.1 Candidatus Persebacter sydneyensis
GTTAGTCCGCCTTGGTCACAAACAAAGTCTGGAATTTGCCGTCACGATACTCATTAATCACCATCGGAACGCCCAACTGGCGCTTTTGACCGAAGGAAGAATCGCCGACATAAACCATCTTCGCGCCGCCTTTGACAAACGGATTGGTCACTGAAAATGACTCCATCGCGCTCTTAAAGACTTCAACATCGTCAATCGCACTCGGATTCGCTTTCAACGTCTCCAAAATGTACTCCAGCGCGTAAACCTTGGTGTTGGACTCATCATCATATTGACCGTGGTCTTCGGCATAACGGCGAATGAACTCTTCCATCAACGGCGTACGAATCTCGGGAGTAGAGGCACCACCAACGGAAATAAAGCCGTTTGCCAAATCACCGGCGCCTTCTTCCAACTGTTTGGCGTCTTGGGCGGTTTCGGTGGAGATCAAACCCGTATAACCCAACTCACGAGCCGCACGAATAATCAGCGGCGCCGTGCCGCCGGCAACACCGGACAACACCAACAAATCAGGCTTGGAGCGGATAATCGGAGTTACCACCGGCGCAAAGTCACGAGTGTCGCTTTGATAAGCGTCTTCGGCAACAATGTCGAGTCCCAAACTCTTGGCTGCTGCGACTCCGCCGGCGCGCTGGGAAAGAGCGTCGGATTCATTCGCCGCCAAAAAGGCAATGCTTTTAACACCGCTGTTTGCCTTCAAATGTTTGTAAATCGCCGGACCCGATTGATAGTTGGCAATCATCCCCAATACGGCATGACCCGCCGGCGGAGAATACAACTCTTTCGGGAAAGCGTAGGGGAAATACACCACGCCGTCTTTTTCAGCAACCGGACGAACCGCCGCGGCGGTTGGGTCGGTGTTTGGTCCGACAACATAATGAATGCCTTCTTGCACCATTTTTTCCATGCCTTCTTTGGCACGAGTGGTGTTGTCTTGGGTGTCCCAAGTGACAATCTCGATGTCGTAAGTTTCGCCGCCGATTTTGACTCCGCCTTCTTCATTAAGCCACTTGGCGCGAGTTTGCATACAACGGACGTTGGAAATACCCCATGCGGCTTTGGGACCACTGGTGACTCCGACAAATCCGATTTTCAGCGTTTCATTTGCTGTCGCGGGGACGACAAATGCCATTGAGAGGGCGGCAACGCCACCGATAATGCTTTTGTAAAGTACCTTGAGATTGGACATCGTATTGCTCCTTGATGAGAAAAAAATAATACCTGCGAATGCGTAATTTTACCCCATAAATTCGCGCCTTTGGACAGAAAGGAGAAAAATATTTTCAATAATCACAAAAAAAACAACACCGTTTATGGAGGAGATAAACGATAAACAATAACGCATTTTTGATATAAAGACATAAAAAAGCGCTGGTTTTTGTCAATTCACGGGACTACATTCGGCGTTATTTGACCTCATTTGGAAAGTGCTTGATAACACAACGCACGGGATTCGGCGCGGCTTGTCCGAGTCCGCAAATCGACGCATCCGCCATCGCTTGTGAGAGTTCCTCCAACAAAGCGAAATCCCATCTCTCGGCTTCCATCAATTTAACCGCTTTCGCGGTGCCAACTCTACAGGGCGAGCATTGTCCACAGGACTCATCTTCAAAAAAGCGCATCATGTTAAGAGCGGCATCTCTCGCGCGGTATTTGTCCGACAAAATGATGACCGCCGCCGAGCCGATAAATGAATCTTTGTCCTCCGCCTGCAATGTGTCAAAATCCAGCGGAATATCGCCCATGGAAGCGGGTAAAATGCCGCCGGACGCTCCTCCCGGCAAATAGGCATAAAAAGTCTCACCATCCGCCATTCCGCCGCAATATTCATCAATCAACTCCCGGACGGTAATCCCCGCCGGAGCAATATGAACACCCGGTTTGGCGACTCGTCCGGACACTGAAAATGAGCGCAAACCGACACGTCCTCGCCGTCCGTTGTCAGAGAACCATTCCGCGCCGTTTTGTAAGATTTGCGGCACCCAGTGTAGCGTCTCCATGTTATGTTCCAGAGTCGGACGTCCAAAAACGCCGACTTGAGCGACAAAAGGCGGACGTAACCGGGGTTCGCCGCGTTTGCCTTCTATGGATTCAATCATCGCCGATTCTTCCCCGCAGATATAGGCGCCTGCGCCGCGTCTCAAAACGATTGTTGGAAGAGCAAAATCAGCGGAGGATAATGCTGCGATTTCCTTCTCCAACATCACTCGGCAGCCGTGATATTCATCTCTCAAATAAACATAAATGTCTTCGGCTCCGACCGCCCACGCGGCGATAAGTGCGCCTTCCAAAAACAAATGAGGAGATTGTTCCAGATAATACCGGTCTTTGAAAGTACCGGGTTCGCCTTCATCAATATTGACTGCGACTGTTCTCCGTCCGGCAATATCCCGGACAATTCGCCATTTCCGAGCGGCGGGAAACCCCGCGCCGCCGAGTCCTCGCAAGTTGGATTTTTCCAGAGTCTCCAACACTGATTCGACATCTCGTTTTCCGTTGAGACACTCTTGATAAACCTGATACCCGCCGTTTTTGGCATAGTCGGAGAATGTTTGAGCCGGCGGAGTGACTGGAGCGGTAGAGTTGTTCTTGACAGCAGTTTCAACATCGGATTGAGAGGCACATTCAACGGCATTTTGCCCGACAACGGCGACCGGAGCGGCATTACATCTCCCGACACAGGGAGCGGCAATAACTCTCGCCCGTTCACCAAGAGTCTCTTTAAGCGTTTTCATAAGTTCTTCAGCCCCCGCCATTTCGCAGGACAGCGAGCGGCAGACACGGACGGCGACGGCGGGAGAGGGTTGGTCGTCCTCGACAACATCGAAGTGGTGATAAAAGGTAGCGACTTCATAGACGGCGGCCATAGGCAGGTTCATGAGTTCAGCGAGAGCGGCGAGATTATCTTTAGCGAGGCATCCTTGCGAGTCTTGTAATCGGTGTAGATTTTCGATAAGATATTCTTTATCGAGCGGAGCGTCATTTAGCAATTGGCGGATGAGTAGCCTGGCGCGGTCATTGACGGCGCGTCCTTTAGGCTTTCGCTTTGCGGCGAGACGGCGGAATTGAACTGGTTTACTCTCACTCATAGTCAAATTATAGCGCATATTG
>JAWONR010000114.1:0-5906 GCA_033865115.1 Candidatus Persebacter sydneyensis
GTGTTAACCAAGTCCGATAATTGCGTTACCGGCATGCCGGCATAACCGCAGGGGTTAATGTCGTTAAACGGAGACAAATCCATGTCAACATTAAAACTCAACCCATGATAAGAACATCCGTGGCGAATCCGAAGTCCAACAGCGGCAATCTTGGCGCCATTAACATAAACGCCCGGCGCATTACCATCTCCTTCGGCGGAAACGCCGAACTCCTCCAACAACAACACCAGCGCGTCTTGCATCGCTCGAACTAAAAAACGCGCGCCTATTCGACGGCGTCGCAAATCTATCAATAAATATGACACTATCTGACCCGGACCATGATAGGTTATCTGTCCGCCCCTGTCCGAGCGAACCACCGGAATGCCGTTGTCGCGCAATAAGTGTTCTTGCCTTCCCGCCTGACCAAAAGTATAAACCGGTGAATGTTGCAACATCCATATCTCGTCCGCCGTGTCCGACATCCGAGTGTCGCAAAAAGAACGCATGTCTCGCCACGCTTCCTCATACTCCAACTGCGGCAAATGACGGACAACCAACGACCGCATTATTGATTCGCCCGCAAACGCGCTTTGGACAAATCTTCCGGGGTGTCAACTCCCTCCGACTCCGAATCAAATGACAACATCATTATGTCGTAACCATGCCAAAGAATACGAAGCTGCTCTAACTGCTCCGCTTTCTCCAAAGGAGACGGGGATAACTCCGGTAATCGCCGTAAATTGCCGACCGTATAGGCATAAACTCCAATATGAATCTGTGAACCCTTAAAACCCAACGATGAATCGCGATTGTGCGGTATCGGCGCGCGTGAAAAATAACGTCCCATGCCATTGGCATCAACAACCACTTTTACCGATGACGGATTGTTATACTCTGTTTCATCTCGCGCAGGACGCATCGCGCTCGCGCAAAAACATCCCCCATGACTTTGCGCCAAAGACGCAACTTGTTTAATAAGCTCCGGTTCTATAAACGGCTCGTCGGCTTGGACATTCACCACCACCGTCGCGTCCGATAAACCGCATTTTTGTGCCGCTTCCGCCGCGCGTGATGTGCCCGAATCACATTCGCCCGTCATGCAATATTCATATCCCGCCTGACGAACTGTGTCTGCTATCTCCGCGTCGTCAACCGCCGCCAATATCCGTGATGCTCCCGAATCCGCCGCTCGGTGTAATGTCCTCACCACCATCGGGATGCCGCCTATGTCTGCCAATGGCTTGTCCGGCAAACGCGATGACGCCCGACGCGCAGGCACTATCACAACAAAATCCAATGTCATTTGTCGTCATCGTCCGAGAGTGGCACCGCCTCTTCCGCCAACAACACCGGAATCCCGTCGTCCGTGATGATAAATGACAAACGCTCCGCTCGACATATCAACCGTTTCTCTTCAGGTTGATACTCCAACTTGCCCTTGCACAGCGGACACGCCAATATCTGTAAAAACTCGGTATTCAACATGACTCCATTTTACGCCTGTTTTGACCAAACTCGGTGATTTTTTTTGCCGCCTCATCGGCAAGCGGCGGCGGTAGTGTTAGTGAAACTCGCATGGCATGCAAACGGGAATCGGAGGAGGAATATTTTAACCCGTCTTTTTCAGTCATGATAATGACCTCCGCGTCAATGTCCGACAGTGTGCGCTCGTCCATCAGTCCGTGGTCGGGTAGGGGATGTGTTTGCCGGGGATTAACTCCCGCCCCGCGTAATGAATCAAAAAACTTTTGCGGGTCGGCAATGCCGGCAACGGCGGCGATAGTTTTGTCGGCAAACTCGGCGGCGGTTTTGAGGTTGTCCGGCGAAGAGAGAGAATAAAATCCGTCAACAGTCATGGTTGCCGACAAGGAACGCGGAGGACAGTGTTCGCCTTCGCCCGTGCAAACAACAAAATCACATTGTTTAAGTCGCCATGCGCCTTCGCGTAACGGACCGGCGGGTAACAACCATCCGTTGCCCGTTCCAAAACCGGCGCTCACGGCGCATATTTCCATGTCTCGACAAAGCGCGTAATGTTGCATGCCGTCATCGCAAATCACAATGTCACAACCCGCTTCGGCGAGTGTTTGTGCCGCTCGTACCCGGTCTTTGCAAACACAAACCGGCGCGCCGGTGCGGTTGAAGATTAATAACGGCTCATCGCCGCATTGCCGCCAAGAAGTGTCGCCGGTGATGAGTAACGAGCCGGAAAAGTCACCTCCATAACCTCGCGCAGCGACTCCCGGACGAAATCCACGGCGTTGAAGTTCTTCGGTCAGGGCGATGACAAGTGGCGTTTTACCGCCTCCGCCGGCGGTGATGTTGCCGACAATGACAACCGGCACGCCGATATTTGTCCGCGAAAAGACTCCGGCGCGATAAGCCGCACGCCGTATTGACGCCGCCGCGCCAAACACTGTTGCCGCCGGCAAAAGGACGAAATTACCCGCCCCGCGCCGCCGTTGCCACTCTCGCCAAAACGCCATAATGCGAAAGTATAGGCGAAACCGACCTTTTGGATGAGTTATCAGCGGAATCAACCTCCGCCGAATCTGGTAATATTCGCTTCATGACGGAAAAATTTGCGGTTATTATCATCGGCGGCGGACATGCTGGAATCGAAGCCGCACTCGCCGCTGTCCGGTGTGGCGCGAAAACATTGTTACTGACTCATTCCGCCGATGCCATCGGACGGATGTCGTGTAATCCCGCCATTGGCGGCATTGGCAAAGGACATTTAGTTAAGGAAATTGATGCGTTAGGCGGCATTATGGCGCGCGCCGCCGACAGTGCGGGGATTCAATTTCGCCGTCTAAATGCCAGTCGCGGCGCCGCCGTACGCGCGACTCGCGCCCAAACTGACAGAGTGTTATATCGGCGCGCAGTACAGTCTTATGTCTCCGCCGCCGAGTTACGAGTTGTAGAATCCACGGCGGATGACTTACGCATCAAAAACGGGCGTGTTGTCGGCGTTATCGCGGGAGGAGAATACTTTGCGGCGGAAACAGTGATACTGACGGCGGGGACTTTCTTGGGAGGGCGAATGTACGTCGGCGACAAACAAACACCGGGCGGACGCGCCGGAGGTTTTGCCTCGGACGCATTGGCGAAGACTCTGCGCGGTTTGGGACTTCCGGCGGGGAGACTGAAAACCGGCACGCCGCCGAGATTGGACGGCACGAGTATTGATTTTTCGGCGTTGGAGGAACAACCCGGTGATTCCCCGCGTCCGGTGTTTTCATTTCTCGGAGACGAGAGTCATCATCCGGCTCAGCGTGTTTGTCATATTACGCGGACAACGGCGCGCACACACGATATTATTCGCGCCGAGTTGTCTCGTTCGCCGGTGTTTAGCGGCGCAATTGCCGGGGCGGGACCTCGTTATTGTCCGTCCATAGAAGACAAAGTGGCGCGTTTTGAAGAACGTGATTCACACCGCATTTTTTTGGAGCCGGAAGGACTGTCTTCAAACGAATATTATCCCAACGGCATCTCTACGGCGTTGCCTGAGGAAGTCCAACGGGCGTTTTTGGCGGAAATTCCCGGTTTGGAAAACGCACGCATGACTCGTCTTGGTTATGCGGTGGAATATGATTATTTTGATCCGCGAGCGCTGTTGTCATCTTTGGAGACACGCGCTGTTGGCGGTTTGTTTTTTGCGGGACAAATTAACGGCACCACCGGTTATGAAGAAGCGGCGGCGCAGGGTTTGGTGGCGGGATTAAACGCCGCCCGTCAAGTTGACAACCTGCCGCCGTGGACGCCCGCGCGCGAAGAGTCATACATCGGTGTTTTGATTGACGACATTACCGCGCGCGGAGTTTCAGAGCCGTATCGCATGTTTACATCCCGCGCCGAATATCGTTTGTCATTGCGCGAAGACAACGCTGATTTACGCATGACTCCGCATGGAAGACGGTTGGGATTGGTGGATGATGAAAGATGGAGCGCATTTTGTTCGCGGCGCGAGCGGTTGGACGCCGAAGAGTCACGTTTACAAAAGTTACGAGTGGGAGGACAAACCGCCGCCGCCATGTTGTGCAAACCCGAAGGACGATACGCTGATTTGGAAGAGTCATTGCCGTTATCCGCCGCCGCCGATGTTGCAGAGATTGAAGCGCGGTTTAAATACGCCGGTTATATTCGTCATCAAAGCGAGCGTTTGGCTCGGTCGGGTGAAGAAGACGCGATGACAATTCCGGCGGATTTTAATTTTGGAGCGGTGTCCGGATTATCAACGGAGACTCGTGAGTTGTTGGTGAGTCATCGTCCGGAAAACATCCGGCAGGCGCGGCGCATTGGCGGCATGACGCCTGCGGCGCTTTCATTGTTGGCGGTTCGCTTAAAGGCGGAATCTGCGGAAGAGCGGCGTGCATGAAGACATTTGCCATTATCAATCAAAAAGGCGGCACAGGCAAGACAACGGTGAGTATTAATTTGGCGGCACGGCTTGCCGAGCGCGGCAAAAAGACATTGTTGGTGGACGCCGACCCGCAGGGCAACGCGACTTCCGGCAGCGGCGTGGACAAATGGGAGATTGCCGGCGGCACATTGGAGGTGTTGTCGGGCAAAGATGCTCGAGAGAATTTAATTTACGCGGAAAACAGCGGTTATTGGCTATTGGGTTCAAACATAAATTTAGCGGCGGTGGAGGTGGATTTGTCCGGTGATTCACGATGGCAGGAGAGTATGCGCAATGGATTGCGTCCTTTATACGATGATTTTGATTTTATATTTATTGATTGTCCGCCGTCACTGGGAGTTTTAACGGTAAATGCGTTGGTTGCAGCCGACCGGGTGTTGATTCCCATGCAATGCGAGTATTTTGCGATGGAGGGATTGTCGGATTTGGCGGCGACGGTAAGTCGTTTGCGAGACGGTTGGAATCCGTCATTGTCGGTTGCGGGGATTATTCGTTCCATGCTTGACAAGCGCAATCTTTTGGCGCGCAACATATCCGAGGAGTTGGAGAAACATTTTGGCGACAAAGTTTTTTCATCGGTCATCGCGCGCAATGTTCGGGTTGCGGAAGCGCCCAGTCATGGACTGCCGGTGTTGCGACATGCGGCGAGTTCATTGGGAGCGGAAGGATATCGCCGGTTGGGAGACGAGTTTCTGGAGCGTTTTGCATGAAGCGCGGACTTGGTCGCGGACTGGACAAACTTTTGGGCGCGCCTGCGGGCGCACAGTCGGAAGGCGTGCCGGGCGTGCGCATGATGAAAACAAGTCTTTTGCAGGCGGGGGCGGGACAACCTCGTCGTCAGTTTGACCCCGAGTCATTACAAACACTCGCCGATTCCATTCGCCGTCATGGCGTAATGCAACCGATTATGGTGCGTCCGATAGAGAACGGTTTTGAGATTGTCGCCGGTGAACGTCGTTTTCGGGCGGCACAAATGGCGGGGTTGGAGACAGTACCGGTCATTGCGCGTGAATTATCGGACCAAGAGGCGATGGTATTGGCGTTGGTGGAGAATATTCAGCGCGCGGAGCTTAATCCCGCCGAACAGTCACGCGGCATTTCGCGGTTGATAAAAGAGTTTGGCATGACTCATGAACAGACGGCGGCGCATGTTGGAATGTCGCGTGCGGCGGTTACAAATCTTTTGCGTTTATTGTCATTGTCGCCGCCGGTGTTAAACATGTTGGAGCAGGGCAGACTCGGCGCCGCTCATGCGCGGGCGTTGTTGTCATTGCCGCCGGCGTTACAACAGGCGGCGGCGCGGGAGATAGTCGCCAAACGTCTTTCGGCGCGCGCCGCCGAAGTGTTGGCAAAAAAACTCGCCATCAACAAGCCCCGCAAAACATCCATTCCAGACGCCGACACTCGCCGTTTACAGTCGGAGTTATCCACCGCGTTGTCATCACGAGTACAAATCCGTCATGGACGCCGCGGCGGCACGTTAACAGTTCATTACGCTTCG